>NZ_JBEOYO010000014.1:0-213136 GCF_040297125.1 Streptomyces sp. NPDC001868
CATCGGCGGGTTCAGGTTCTCCCGCAGACGCAGGTAGCAGTCCGTCGAGCGGGGCGGAGCCCCGAGGGATGGGACGGGTAGGGGCGGCGGGGGCGAAGAACCGTGGGCGCCCCCCACTCAGCCCTCTTCCCGCACCCCCGCCACCTCCGACAACCGCTCCGCCTCCAACCGCCGCGCGACCGCCGTCTCGTCGTCCCGCCCGGCGAACGCGGCGAGCACCCCCCGAGCCCGCTCCACGGCGGCAGCCCCCCGCCGGAGATCGGCCTCCAGCCACCCCGCCGCGAGCTCCGCGGCCGTACGCGCGTCGAGGAACTCCACCCCGAGGGAGCCGTACACCGACACCGCCCGCTCGACGAATGAGAGCGCCTCCTCGAAGACCGGTCGGAACACGTCGAGTTCCGCGTCCTCGGCCACGGACCGCGCGAGCAGATCGCCGAACTGCCGACACGTCTCGCCGAGTTCCGCGACGATCCGCCGCCGGTTCTCCTCACCGGTCACATCGGACAGGGCGGCCTCGCAGCCCACCACGGCGTCACCCATCAACGCGCGGCCCTCGTCCAGCCCCGCACCGTCCCGCACCGCGTACCAGGCCCGCGCCCGCAGCGCCCGGACGTACCCGTGGACATTCCCCAGCTCGCCCCAGAGATCGACGGCACGCGCGTACGCCCGGTCGGCCTCGGCGGGCAGCCCCGCGCGCGCGAGCGCCTCCGCCGCGAGATGCGCGAGCATGGCGTGGTCGCGCTGCTCGGGCCAGTGCCGGGCGATGTCGGCGGCCCGCAGCCACCGTTCGGCGGCCTCGCGGTGCTCACCCAGCTCGGTGTGGCAGTCGCCGAGCCACCACAGGGCCTGGGCGACGGCCCCGTCCCCGTGCGTCTCGGCGGTGAGATCCGGCAGCGCCGACTCCAGCACCTCGGCCGCCTCCGCCCACCGCCCCAGCCCCAGCAGGAACCCGCCGAGCAGATGCCGGGCCCAGGCACCGAGCGTCGGGCCCTCGCCCGCCTCGTCGGCCCAGTGCGCCGCCTCCAGGGCGTGTGCGGAGGCCTCCTCCACCCGCTCGCCGGCACCGAGCAGCTCGGCCAACTGGAGGTGCAACTGAGCGTGCCCCACCGGCTCCAGATCCGCCCCGCCGTGTTCCAGCGCCGCACGGGCCGCCCGTTCGGCGGTCTCCAGGTCCCCGAGCTGCTGCGCGACCCCGGCGAGCCGGGCCTCGTACTGCACCGCGAACCACGGCAGCCCGGCCGCCACGTACCGCTCCGCGGCCTCCGCGAACAGTTCGGCGGCGGCGGTCGCGTCCCCGCCGCGCGCGGCCAGCTCCCCGAGCATCGCCCGCGCCTCCGCGGCACGCGAGGCCAGCCGTACGTCCTCCGCGCGGCGCGGCTCGACGAACTCCGCCAGCTCCCGCACGGCTGCCTCGGCGGGGGCCACCGCGTCGGTGTCCTCGGCCCCGGCCTCGTGCATCCGCTGCACGAGTATCCGCGCCCGCCCCACCAGCACGGACGCCGTCTGCCGCACACCCGTCCCGCCGTCCGCCCAGAGCGCGAGGATCCGTTCGTACGGCTCGGAGATCAGCTCCAGGGCCGCGTCCGGGTGGCCCGTCAGGGCGTGGACGTTCGCCCCACGCGCGCGTGCCGCCAGCGCCTCACCGGGGTCGCCGGCCTCCTCGTACAGCTCGGCCGCCCGTTCGAAGAGGGAGCGGCCCTCCGGTCCGAGACCGATCGCCTCGTGGTCGACGATCTCCGCGCGGTCCCAGGCGTCCAGCTCCGCGCCCCCGGCCTCGGCGGCACGCGCCACGGCGGCCCAGGCCTCCACGGACCCCGGATGCAGCGCCTCGGACAGCCGCCGCGCCTCGGCGAGGAGAGCGGGCAGGTCGTCCGGGGCGGTGGCGGTCCCCGTCCGCTCCGCGTCGGCCGGCCGCCGGGGCGCAGGCACCGGAACGACGGTCCGCGTCGAGCGCACCCCCAGCGGCAGCCGGTCCAGCAGCGGCGGCCGGTCCATCCGCTCCCGGACCTGCGTGCCGACGTACGCCGTGCCGTTGCGCTCGTCGAAGCGCGCGGCCAGGGAGAGGGCCTCCTCGCGCGCGTGGGAGGCCAGTTCGCGGGCGGTCCAGGTACGCCCGGCGGGACCGGGGACCGTTTGATCGCCGAACCCACGTGCGGTCAGCCGGCCCATGAGCAGGGCCACCACACTCATGAAGTCCAGCTTGCTGCGCGGGTCCCCGGAGTCCGTGAAGTACGCCGGACGCTCGGCCAGCAGCTCCAGGCCGCGCGCCTCGTTGCCGGTCAGGGCACAGAACTCCACGTGGTCCGCGTACGCGCCCCGCATGCTCTCCATGGCCCGCACCAGCCGGAAACCCCGCAGATGGTGGGCCCGCGCCTCGTCCAGGCGCCCCAGGCGCAGCAGCGGCACCAGGGAGGACGCAAGGACGGTGTGCGGCTCGTGGGCGCACGTGTACTCGCCCTCCAGCACCGGCGCCCACAGCTCCAGCGCCTCGGCGTCCTCGCGCCGCCGGGCCCGCCACCAGCCCTGCCCGTGCAGCTCGCACGCGTGACAGTCGGCCATGGTGTCCCGGTCGGCGGCCAGCCACGCCCCATAGGCCCGGTCGGCCCGCGCCAGGTCGCCGATGTGCGCGGCCACACTGAACTCGGCGCTGCGCACGGCCCGTTCCGAGTGTCCGGCGAGCCGGTAGCGGTGCTCCATCTCGCCGAGCCACTTCTCGATGGAGGCGAGCGGGATGTGCGGCTGGTTCAGCATGCCGGCCGACATCCACTTGAACACCCAGTGCAGCGAGTGGATCTCGTACTCGTCGAAGTCCTCCGGGTGCTCGTCCCACAGGCGCAGCAGGCGCGCGAAGGGGACGAACATCTTGTCCTTCTCGGAGCTGTAGTTGTAGACCTTCAGCTGGTGTCCGAGCGCCTCGATCACGGCGAGCGGGACGTTCAGCCTCTCGGCCTGGGTGAGCAGCAGCTCCGCGCGCGCGTTGCGTGCGGGGCCCTCCGGCTGCTCGTAGTTCTCCGCCATGGCCCGGCGCAGCTCGTCGAAGTCCATGGCGTCCATGGCGTCTCTCACGCGCGGCCGTTCCCCTCGGTGTGCGTGGCCCACTCCAGCAGGCCGATGAACGCGCGGTTCAGGAGCGCCGAGTCGGCGGGCCTGAGCGGTCGCTGGGCCATCAGCAGGGCCTGCCCGTACAGGGACTCCGTGGCCGTGCCGATCAGTTCGCGGTCGGACAGGGAACTGATCCGCCGGATCAGCGGGTTGAGATGGTTGAGCACCAGCCGCGCGCGCGGGGCGCCGCTCCGCAGCGAGCCGAGGATGCCCGCCCACAGGTCGTCGGCCTGCTCCTCGGCCTCCGCGCGGGCCTGCTCGTGCCGGGAGGACCGGTCGTCCAGGTGCAGCGCGGGCACCGACAGCGGATGGAAGGCCCGCAGCACGACATCGCACCCCAGGGGGTCGAGCTTGGCCCGCGCGGCCGACAGGAAGCCCGCCAGGGCCAGTTCCTCGTCCGGGTCCAGCGTGTCCAGGTGGGCGGTCACCGTGTCGGCGTCCAGCTCGGCGACCACCGTCCCCGGGCGCACCGACGGCAGCGCCTCGACCAGCTCGCTGTCGTAGGTGTAGCCGCCGTTGATCACCCCCACGCCCTGCGCGGAGGCGATCGGCGCGACCTGGCGGTACTCCTCGACCGTCCGCGTGAAGTGGATCACCGGGTGCCGCTGCGCGAACTCCTCCAGGGACAGCCGTCCGTCGGTCGTCTCGAAGGGGAGCCACGGCAGCATCGTGCGCAGCATCTCCCGGTCGTGCCGCGCCAGGGACTTCACACCCAGGTAGTGCACCGACAGGAAGGCCGCCAGCCGCTCCGGATCACCGGCGGCGAGCCCGGTGAGCCAGCCCCGGATCCGCTCGCCCAGCGCCTCCCGTACGGCCGCCAGGGTCTCGTCCTCGTACAGCGACTCCCGCGACGCCGTGGGCCGCAGACTGTCCGTGTCGAGGACACAGCGCACGAAGAACGCCCAGTCCGGCAGCAGCTGTTCGGCCCGCTCGGTGAGCAGCATGCCCTTCAGATGCACCCGGTGGCTCGCGCGCTGGGCCGGGCTGACGGCGGCCGGCAGGACGTACGCCACACCCCGGATCCCGGCGAGCGGAACGTTCAGCTCTATCGAGTCCAGCGGGGTGAACCCGAACAGGTCGTGACAGTGCCGGGCCAGCGCCACCCGCCGGGTGGTGGGGGAGGGGTACACGCGGTCCCAGGGCGCCGGCAGATCGGTGACCGCCTCGTTGCCCACCCGGACGTCGTACGGCAGCAGCGACCCGAAGTCCCGCGCCAGTGTCAGCACGCGCGCGTGCGAGAGCCATTCGGCCGCTCCGGGCCGCGCGACCAGATACACGGTCGTGCCCGGCTCGGGACGCGCCTCGTCGGGCAGCGTCCGCACGGTGTACGAGCCGTCGTCGGCGGCCGTCCACTCCACGGGCGGCGCGTGAGGCGTACGGGCGCTGCGGCTGACCACGCGGATGCGCTCGGCGACCACGAAGCACGCAAGCAGCCCGATGCCGAACTGTCCCAGGAAGTCCGAGCGGACCTCCTGGATGCCACCGTCGTCGCGCTTGGAACTCCGCCCGATCGTGGCGAGCAGGTCGTGCACATCGGCCTCGGTGAGCCCGATGCCCGAGTCCTCCACCCGCAGCGCGCCGCCCTCGGCGAACAGCCGCACCCGGGCGGGCGCGTCGGGCTGCTCGGCGCGGCGCGCGGTGATCGCGTCCACGGCGTTCTGCAGCAACTCGCGCAGATAGACCTTCGGACTGGAATAGAGGTGGTGCGAGAGAAGATCCACCAGGCCACGCAGATCGACCTGGAAGGTGTGAGGCGACTGGGGTGCCTGAGGAGTCTGGGGTGCCTGGGATGACTGTGAGGTCATTGAATCCATCGTCGCAGCGCCGGTGGGATGGGATTCTGGCGACGGCGGCGGGGTCGGGCGGTCCCGGGAGACGGTGACCGCGGACGGGAGGCGGTACGGACCCTGACACGGCTGGGCCCGGGAGTGCGTCATCCTAGGCGCGAACGACCCGTCTGACCAGCGGATTTCGAGGATGTATACGGCAATGTCAGTGCCGTGGTGTGCAATGGATCTCGTGCCCGCGCTCGAAGAACCGCTCAAGAACACGCTCGGCGCCGCCACCGCGAAGGTGATGGCCGAGCACCTCGGCCTGCACACCGTCGGGGACCTGCTGCATCACTATCCCCGCAGGTACGAGGAGCGCGGCCAGCTCACCCACCTCGCCGACCTGCCCATGGACGAGCACGTCACGGTGGTCGCCCAGGTCGCCGACGCCCGTCTGCACACCTTCGCCTCCGCCAAGGCCCCCCGGGGCAAGGGCCAGCGCCTCGAAGTCACCATCACGGACGGCAGCGGCCGCCTCCAGCTCGTCTTCTTCGGCAACGGCGTGCACAAACCCCACAAGGACCTCCTTCCCGGCACCCGCGCCCTCTTCGCCGGCAAGGTCTCCGTCTTCAACCGCCGCCTCCAACTCGCCCACCCGGCCTACGAACTGCTGCGCGGCGACGACGTCACGGAGACCGTCGACACCTGGGCCGGCGCCCTCATCCCGATCTACCCGGCCACCGCCAAGCTGGAGTCCTGGAAGATCGCCAAGGCGGTCCAGACGGTCCTCCCGAGCGCCCAGGAGGCCGTGGACCCCCTCCCCGACTCCCTGCGCGAGGGCCGGGGCCTGGTCTCGCTCCCGGAAGCCCTCCTGAAGATCCACCGCCCCCACACCAAGGCCGACAAGGACAGCGCCCGCGACCGCCTCAAGTGGGACGAGGCCTTCGTCCTCCAGGTCGCCCTCGCCCGTCGCCGCCACGCCGACGCCCAACTCCCCGCCGTCGCCCGCCGCCCCGCCCCCGACGGCCTGCTCACCGCCTTCGACGCCCGCCTCCCGTTCACTCTCACCGAGGGCCAGCAGAAGGTCTCCAAAGAGATCTTCGACGACCTCGCCACGGAACACCCGATGCACCGGCTGCTCCAGGGCGAGGTGGGCAGCGGCAAGACCCTGGTGGCCCTCCGCGCCATGCTCGCCGTCGTCGACGCGGGCGGTCAGGCGGCCATGCTCGCGCCCACCGAGGTGCTCGCTCAGCAGCACCACCGGTCGGTGACCGAGATGATGGGGGAGCTGGCCCAGGGCGGGATGCTGGGCGGGGCCGAGCACGCCACCAAGGTGGTGCTGCTCACCGGGTCCATGGGGGCCGCGGGCCGCCGGCAGGCACTGCTGGACCTGGTCACCGGCGAGGCCGGGATCGTCATCGGCACGCACGCGTTGATCGAGGACAAGGTGCAGTTCCACGACCTGGGCCTGGTCGTTGTGGACGAGCAGCACCGCTTCGGCGTGGAACAGCGCGACGCCCTGCGCGGCAAGGGCAAACAGCCGCCCCACCTCCTCGTCATGACGGCCACCCCCATCCCGCGCACGGTCGCCATGACCGTCTTCGGCGACCTGGAGACCTCCGTCCTCGACCAGCTCCCCGCCGGCCGTTCCCCCATCGCCAGTCATGTCGTCCCGGCCGCCGACAAGCCCCACTTCCTCGCCCGCGCCTGGGAGCGCGTCCGCGAGGAGGTGGAGAACGGCCATCAGGCGTACGTCGTCTGCCCCCGCATCGGGGACGAGGAGGACGACCCGAAGAAGACCGGAAAGAAGGCCCCCGAGGACGAGGCCGAGAAGCGCCCGCCGCTCGCCGTCCTCGCCATCGCCGACCAGCTGACCAAGGGCCCGCTCCAGGGCCTCAGGGTCGAGGTCCTGCACGGCCGGATGCACCCCGACGACAAGGACGCGGTCATGCGCCGCTTCGCCGCCGGTGAGACCCATGTCCTGGTCGCCACCACGGTCATCGAGGTCGGCGTCAACGTCCCGAACGCCACGGCCATGGTGATCATGGACGCCGACCGCTTCGGCGTCTCCCAGCTCCACCAGCTCCGCGGCCGGGTGGGCCGGGGCTCCGCCGCCGGCCTCTGCCTCCTGGTCACCGAGATGCCCGAGGCGAGCGCGGCCCGTCAGCGGCTCAACGCCGTCGCCTCCACCCTCGACGGCTTCGAACTCTCCCGCATCGACCTCGAACAACGCCGCGAGGGCGACGTCCTCGGCCAGGCCCAGTCCGGCGCCCGCACCAGCCTCCGCATGCTCACCGTCATCGACGACGAGGAGATCATCGCGGAGGCCAGGGAGGAAGCGGCTGCGGTGGTGGCCGCCGACCCGGACCTGAAGACCCTCCCGGGCCTGCGCACAGCCCTGGACGCCCTCCTGGACGAGGAGAGGGAGCAGTACTTGGACAAGGGGTAGAGACTGCTTCTCCGACGCGGACCGAGGGCAGCCGCCGCTTTCCGCGGGGGCGGCGGGAAACTGCGCGACCAGCCACGACGGACCCGCAGTCGCCCATGCTGATCAGGAGGCACCCCACCGGGCGAATCCTCCGCCGACCCGCAGTCGCCCACGGCGGAACGCACCCCGCACCTCCGCCTGCGAAACTGGACCCGTCGCCGCCCCCTCCACCAAGGACCCGACATGACCCGCGTGATCGCCGGCGCAGCCGGCGGACGCCGCCTGGCCGTCCCGCCGGGCAACGGCACCCGCCCGACGTCCGACCGCGCACGCGAGGGCCTCTTCTCCACCTGGCAGGCCCTCCTCGGCGGCCCCCTGGACGGCGAACGGGTCCTCGACCTGTACGCCGGCTCGGGCGCCGTCGGCCTGGAGGCCCTCTCCCGGGGCGCCGCCCACACCCTCCTCGTCGAGGCCGACGCGCGCGCGACCCGCACGATCCGGGACAACGTCAGATCACTCGGCCTCCCCGGCGCCGAGGTGAGACCGGGCAAAGCGGAGCAGATCATCCAGGGCCCGGCGCCGGACGACCCGTACGACCTCGTCTTCCTCGACCCCCCGTACGCCGTCGCCGACGACGATCTTCGCGAGATCCTCCTCACACTCCGTGCCGGGGGCTGGCTCGGGGAGGAAGCCCTCGTCACCGTGGAGCGCAGCACCAGAGGCGGTGAGTTCGCCTGGCCGACCGGTTTCGAAGCCCTCAGGGCCCGTCGCTACGGCGAGGGAACGTTTTGGTACGGTCGCGCCGCCGCTACGTGCGAAGACGCACGATGACCGGACCGGAGATCGAGGGAGCCCAAGTGCGCCGTGCCGTCTGTCCCGGGTCGTTCGACCCCATCACCAACGGACACCTCGACATCATTGGCCGCGCCTCCAAGCTGTACGACGAGGTCTATGTCGCGGTGATGATCAACAAGTCCAAGAAGGGCCTCTTCGAGGTCGAGGAGCGGATGGAGCTGATCCGCCAGGTCACCACCGAGTACGCGAACGTACGCGTGGAGGCCTTCCACGGCCTGCTCGTCGACTTCTGCAAGCAGCGCGACATCCCGGCCATCGTCAAGGGCCTGCGCGCCGTCAGCGACTTCGACTACGAACTCCAGATGGCCCAGATGAACATCGGCCTGTCGGGCGTGGAGACCCTCTTCGTCCCCACCAACCCCACCTACAGCTTCCTGTCGTCCTCCCTGGTCAAGGAGGTCGCCACCTGGGGCGGCGACGTCTCCCACCTGGTGCCCCCGCTCGTCCTCGAAGCCCTCGGCGAGCGCCTGAAGCGGGACTGAGCGGACGCAGGTCCCCCGCTGGCCGTACAGTCGACCCGACCGTCTCCAACACAGTCGTAGAGAGTGGCGAGCACACGGTGGACCACACGGTGGACGTGCAGAAGAAGCTCGACGAGATCGTCTCGGTGGTCTCCGGCGCCCGATCCATGCCCATGTCGGCCTCGTGCGTGGTCAACCGCGCCGAACTGCTCTCCCTCCTCGACGAGCTGCGCGGCGCCCTGCCCGACTCCCTCGCGCAGGCCCAGGAGTTGATCGGCGACCGTGACCACATGGTCGAGCGGGCCCGCCTGGAGGCCGAGCGGATCATCGAGAACGCGCACGCCGAGCGCGGCTCCCTGATCTCCGACACCGAGGTCGCCCGCCGCTCCCAGAACGAGGCCGACCGCATCCTCACCGAGGCCCGCCAGGAGGCCGAGGACGTCCGCGCCGAGGCCGACGACTACGTCGACTCCAAGCTCGCCAACTTCGAGGTCGTCCTCACCAAGACCCTCGGCTCGGTGGGCCGTGGCCGCGAGAAGCTCCTCGGCACGGGCCCCGGCCTCGACGAGCAGGGCTACGAGGATGAGGACGCCCCCGAGCGCAGTCACGACCCCGAGACCCTGCGCCGCGACGCCGACTCCTATGTGGACGCCAAGCTCGGGGCCTTCGAGGCGGTCCTCGCCAAGACCCTGGAAGCCGTCGGCCGGGGCCGCCAGAAGCTCCACGGCCGTATCGCCACCGACGACCTGGGCGCCCTCTCCCTGAACGACGACGGCACCTCCCCGCAGCTCACCAGCGACGCCGACTACCTGGCCGGGCTCGCCGACCTCTCCGACGCCCCCGCGCAGCAGTCCCGCGCGGTCCCGGAACAGCAGTCGTACGGGCAGCAGCAGGACGCGTACCAAGCGACGGCGTACCAGCAGGATCCGTACGGCGGCTACCAGCAGCAGTACGCCCAGCCCCAGCAGGCCGCCGACCCCTACGGCTACCAGCAGGCCGACCCGTACGCGGCGGGCTACCCGCAGCAGCCGGCGTACGACCCGAACCAGCCGCACCAGGACCAGCAGGGCCACCAGGAACCGCAGGATCACCAGGGGTACGCGCAGCCGCAGGCGAACGTGCTCGACGAGACCAGCCTCTTCGACACGACCATGATCACGGCGGAGCAGCTGCGCCGCTACGAACAGGGCCGCTGACAGCGGATTGGGCCGAGAGCGAAAGGTCCAGTATCCTGGCTCTTCGGTCGTGTGTACGTCCGCGATCAACGCTGCCCGGGAACGTAGAAGGGCGGCGTCCTCAAGCTTCAAGATCGAAAGCAGGAATGGCCCTGAACGCCCGCCTCGACCACCGCAACCCTCTCGTGTTCGACACACACGAGCTGGGGCGGCGTCCTGGCGCGCTGCAGCGCCTGACCCGTGAGATCGACGCCCCCAAGGATCTCGGGATCCAGGGAGTGATCGGGGTGCCGGAAGGCGCCCCGGTGGAGCTCGGGCTCCGTCTGGAGTCGGTCATGGAAGGTGTGCTTGTCACAGGCACCGCCCGTGCACGCGCCAAGGGGGAGTGCGTAAGGTGTCTGGAGCCGCTGGAGCTGGAGCTCGAAGCGGAATTCCAGGAGATGTTCTCGTACCCTGACGCCGACGACCGGGGCCGCCCCAAGGCGGAACCGGCCGACGACGCCGAGGAAGACGAGGACAGGCTCTTCATCGAGGACGGCCTGTTCGACCTCGAACCCGTGCTGCGCGATGCGGTGGTGCTCGCACTGCCGATGCAGCCGGTGTGCCAGGACGACTGCCCCGGCCTGTGCTCCGAGTGCGGAGTGCGGCTGGCGGACGACCCGGACCACCACCATGACGCCGTCGACATCCGTTGGGCGGCACTGCAGGGACTCGCCGGTTCACTCGAAGATGGCGAGAAGGACGAGATCAGCGGCGCCGAAACCGGTGTCGACGAGAAGCAGGAGAAGTAGCCGTGGCTGTTCCGAAGCGGAAGATGTCGCGCAGCAACACGCGCCACCGCCGGTCGCAGTGGAAGGCTGCGGTCCCCACCCTGGTTGCGTGCGAGCGCTGCCACGAGCCCAAGCTGCAGCACATCGCGTGCCCGTCTTGCGGCACCTACAACAAGCGCCAGGTCCTCGAGGTCTGAGCGGCTGGTGAGAGGCTCTATGTCTGACGCCAAGGCGGAGACCAACGCCAAGAAAAAGGCGGAGAACACAGCCTCGTCCCACACGCTTCTGGAAGGGCGGCTCGGCTACCAGCTCGAGTCCGCCCTTCTGGTGCGTGCACTGACCCACCGTTCGTACGCGTACGAGAACGGCGGTCTGCCCACCAACGAGCGCCTGGAGTTCCTCGGGGACTCCGTCCTCGGCCTCGTGGTCACGGACACGCTGTACCGCACCCACCCCGACCTGCCCGAAGGCCAACTGGCCAAGCTGCGGGCCGCGGTGGTCAATTCTCGTGCGCTGGCGGAGGTGGGCCGCGGGCTCGACCTCGGCTCCTTCATCCGGCTCGGCCGGGGTGAAGAGGGCACAGGTGGCCGGGACAAGGCATCCATCCTCGCCGACACCCTCGAAGCGGTGATCGGCGCGGTCTATCTCGACCAGGGGCTCGACTCGGCGGCGGAGCTGGTGCACCGCCTGTTCGACCCGCTGATCGAGAAGTCCTCGAATCTCGGAGCCGGCCTGGACTGGAAGACCAGCCTCCAGGAGCTCACCGCGACCGAGGGGCTCGGCGTGCCCGAGTACCTGGTCACGGAGACCGGCCCCGACCATGAGAAGACCTTCACCGCTGCCGCCCGCGTCGGAGGCGTCTCGTACGGCACCGGCACCGGCCGCAGCAAGAAGGAAGCGGAGCAGCAGGCGGCCGAGTCCGCCTGGCGTGCGATTCGCTCCGCGGCGGACGAGCGGGCGAAGGTGGCGGCGGCGGAGGCCGCGGCCGTCGTGCCTGACGAGCCCGCCGAGACTCCTTCGGACGCGGCCCCGGCCTGAGGTCTTACCGGGGGCTGCCGCCCCCAGACCCCCGAGAGGGGATGAAGGGGCGGCAGCGGTTCGTCGTCGCGTGCAGGTCCTTCGTGGCTGGTCGCACAGTTCCCCGCGCCCCTGAAAGACACGGCCCTGCGGGCCGAAAAGCAAGGGGCGCAGCCCCTGCTTCTCAGGGGCGCGGGGAACTGCGCGACCAGCCACAACCCACCCGCAGCCACCCCACGACATCAACCACCCCCCACCCCCCCCGCCCAACCTCCGGAGGACCCCGTGCCAGAGCTCCCCGAGGTCGAGGTCGTACGGCGGGGCCTCGCACGCTGGGTCGCGCACCGCACCGTCGCCGATGTCGAGGTGCTGCACCCCCGGGCGATCCGCCGACACCTGGCCGGCCCGGAGGACTTCGCGCTGCGGCTGAAGGGCCACCGCATCGGAGAACCCAGCCGGCGGGGCAAGTATCTGTGGCTGCCCGTGGAGGACACCGGGACCGCCGTCCTCGCCCACCTCGGCATGAGCGGCCAACTGCTGGTGCAGCCGCACGAGACGGCCGACGAGAAGCACCTCAGGATCCGCGTCCGGTTCACCGACGACCTCGACACCGAACTCCGGTTCGTCGACCAACGCACCTTCGGCGGACTGTCGTTGCACGACACCACCCCCGACGGTCTGCCGGACGTCATCGCGCACATCGCCCGTGACCCCCTCGACCCGCAGTTCGACGCGGAGGCCTTCCACCAGGCGCTGCGACGCAAGCGGACGACCATCAAACGGGCCCTGCTCGACCAGTCGTTGATCAGCGGGGTCGGCAACATCTATGCCGACGAGGCGCTGTGGCGGGCGCGCATCCACTACGAGCGCCCCACCGCCGGCTTCACCCGCCCCCGCACCACCGAACTCCTGGGCCACGTACGGGACGTGATGAACGCGGCGCTCGCGGTGGGCGGCACGAGCTTCGACAGCCTCTACGTCAACGTGAACGGCGAGTCGGGGTACTTCGACCGCTCGCTGGACGCGTACGGCCGGGAGGGGCTGCCCTGCCGCCGCTGTGCCACGCCGATGCGGCGGCGGCCGTGGATGAACCGGTCCAGCTACTTCTGCCCGACGTGTCAGCGGGCGCCGCGCGTCTCGTCGTAACGCTCGCGGGCCCGGAGCACGTCCTCCATGCGGTCCTCCACGCAGGTGATGAGGGACAGCAGGCGCTCGGAGACCTCGCGGCCGAGCGGAGTGAGGGTGTAGTCGACGCGGGGCGGGTTGGTGGGCTGGGCCTCGCGGTGCACCAGGCCGTCGCGCTCCAGGGCGTGCAGCGTCTGGGAGAGCATCTTCTCGCTGACACCGTCGACGCGGCGCCGCAGCTCGTTGAAGCGGAGCGAGCCCTCGTGCAGCGCGCCCATCGTGAGCACACCCCAGCGGCCCGTGACGTGCTCCAGGGTGCCGCGTGACGGACAGTTCCTGGCGAACACGTCGAAGGCCAGGTCGTCGACGTTCACGGCGTCCGCGCACGCGGAGGCCTGCGCGGGCGTCACGGCGGTCTGCGCGGCTGATTCCATACGTCGAGAATACTCCGGCACAGCGCTAACCAGAAGGTTGCACTAACTCCTGGTTAGCGAAATCTGCGTCCCCGGTGGTGGCTAGTAGCCGAAGTCCTGCGTCCACCACGGTCCGCCGTCGCCCAGGTGGACGCCGACGCCGAGGGTCTTGAAGTCGCAGTTCAGGATGTTCGCCCTGTGGCCGGGGCTGTTCATCCAGGCCTCCATGACCGCCTCGGCGGTGGCCTGGCCGCGGGCGATGTTCTCGCCGCCGAGGCCGGTGATCCCGAGGGCGGCCGCGCGGTCCCACGGGTCGTCGCCGTCGGGGTTGGTGTGGTCGAAGAAGCCGCGCAGGGCCATGTCCGCGCTGAAGATCTCGGCCAGCTTCGCCAGGTCGCTGTCGGCCGCGACCGGCTTGCAGCCCGCCTTGGCCCGCTCCTCGTTGACCAGCAGGAGGACCGCGGCCTCGGCCTGGGTCTCCGCGGAGATCTCCACCGGGGGAGTGGTCTTCTTGTCGTTCCCCTTCTCCTTGGTGGGCTCGGCGGACGGCTTCTTGGTCTTCTGCGAGCCGGCGCCCTTGCCCGCCTCCTCGGAGGGCTTCTTCTCGGACGGCGTCTTCGAGGGGGACGGGGTGTTCGACGGCGAGGCCTCGCGCTCGGCGTCACGGCTGGTGGACTCGTCCTCGCGCTGTTCCTGCGCGGCGCCGTCCGTACCGCCCTGCTGGGTCGCCGCACCCGTCGGGGAGCCGGCGGGAACCACCGTCTCGTTGCTGTTGCCCCCGCTGACCGCGTACTTGTCGCCACCCGGCAGCACTCCGGTCGCCACCGCGACGGTACCGAGGGCGACGGCGGCGGACACACCGAGCAGACCGGTCTTCACAGGAGTCACGGTCCGCTTCTTACGGCGGCGCGAACCACCGGCGCGCGAGGCGGCCTGGGCGTCGGCCTCCAGGACGGCGGCGAACCCGTACAGGTTCTCCGGGCCGTAGTGGGGCTCCTCGGCAGCGAAACCCGTGTCCGTGACCCCGGCGGCGCGGCCCCCCCTGGCGGCGCGGCCGGCGGCGGAGCGTCGGTGGCGTCCCATGTCTTGGCCTTCCTCGTCCTTGCGTGTCCTGCGGTCAACGTTGGGGATGTCGTCAACGTTGTGATCGTCGCCTTCACGAACCTCACACGAAGGAGTGAGTTTCATATGAGATTCATTGGGTCGGGACGGTACAGCATGGCGCCAGGGGAGGGAGAGACCCGAGGGACATTGGCCCGTTAGCGTGCAGTCATGAGCGAGGATGTACGGCTGGTCGTCTGGGTCCGCGGACGGGTGCAAGGGGTGGGTTTCCGCTGGTTCACCCGGGCTCGGGCCCTGGAGATCGGCGGACTGAGTGGTTTTGCTCTCAATTTGGCCGACGGACGGGTCCAGGTGGTCGCCGAGGGCTCCCGCGAGGCGTGCCAAGGGCTCCTGGGGTGGCTCCAGAGTGACGACACGCCCGGGCGCGTGGACGGTGTCACCGAGATCTGGGACACACCGCGAGGGGGATACGACGGCTTCGCCATCCGCTGACCCTCTTCTGTAAAGCGGGCCAGGCGGGAGTGGAGGGTGGCGCCACCGGCATATGCCAGGAGCATGCACAAACCAGAAATGTGCAGGTGATTGCCAAGACGGGTTTGTCATGGCAGGCTCCGAAGAAAGGATGATCCCCTCGCTCCGCCGGCCTGGAGAGGTCCCCGAACCGCCGCAGCGTCGCCCGCTCAGGGCCGCGCGCCACGGGGATGCCCGCCAATACGGGGCGTGATCGTGTTGACCGTCAAACTTTTTGGTGAGACGCTAAAAGCAACCCCGCGCACCTTAGCTGTTTGGCATGGAGAACGGCAGCGAAAACTCAACAGTGCCAAGCATCGCGGGTGCGATTCCCTCACGACCCACACCGCTTCGGTCGGTCACTCAGTGTGGAGGACCATCCATCATGGCAAAGGCGCTTCTCGGTTACGTCGGCGGCTCCGACCCGCGACTCCTCGCCGAGATGCGACGGCTCCAGCAGCGTGTCCAGGACCTGGAATCCGAACTCGGACGCATCCAGGCGGAGAACGACGCGCTGACGGCTGCCGCTTCTCACGACTCGCTCATGGAGCTCGACGCACGCCAGGCGGAGCCTGCGCTCACCTGATCACTGCATCGCACCACAACAGACAGCAGTGGTTGGGCTGCCCGTATCAACCGCTAAGTTGTCGGATCTGCAAGGGACGCCTTCTCCAGGCGTCCCTTCTTTCTTTCCCCCCGAGCCCCTGAGCCCCCGGACTTCCTCACACTCTTTAACGTCTGATGTGCCCTGCACGTTCATATGCGAAACCGGGCGTTCATGGAGTGGGACAAGGCCGGAAGGTAGAGTCCAGCGCCGTGCACCTCAAGGCCCTGACCCTCCGAGGGTTCAAGTCGTTCGCCTCGGCGACCACGCTCCGGTTCGAGCCGGGCATCACGTGCGTCGTCGGACCGAACGGCTCGGGCAAGTCCAACGTCGTGGACGCGCTCAGCTGGGTCATGGGCGAGCAGGGCGCGAAGTCGCTGCGCGGCGGCAAGATGGAGGACGTCATCTTCGCCGGCACCACCGGGCGCCCCCCGCTGGGCCGCGCCGAGGTGTCCCTGACCATCGACAACTCCGACGGGGCCCTGCCCATCGAGTACTCCGAGGTCACCATCACGCGGATCATGTTCCGCAACGGCGGCAGCGAGTACCAGATCAACGGCGACACCTGCCGCCTCCTCGACATCCAGGACCTGCTCTCCGACTCCGGCATCGGCCGCGAGATGCACGTCATCGTCGGCCAGGGCCAGTTGGACTCCGTCCTGCACGCCGACCCCATGGGCCGCCGCGCCTTCATCGAGGAGGCCGCCGGCGTCCTCAAGCACCGTAAGCGCAAGGAGAAGGCGCTGCGGAAACTGGACGCCATGCAGGCCAACCTGGCCCGCGTCCAGGACCTCACCGACGAACTCCGCCGCCAGCTCAAACCGCTGGGCCGGCAGGCCGCCGTCGCCCGCCGGGCCGCCGTCATCCAGGCGGACCTGCGCGACGCACGGCTGCGCCTGCTCGCCGACGATCTCGTACGGCTCCACGCGGCGCTGCGCACCGAGGTCGCCGACGAGGCCGCGCTGAAGCAGCGCAAGGAGGCCGCCGAGACCGAGCTGAAGAAGGCGCTCCACCGGGAGGCGGACCTGGAGGGCGAGGTACGACGGCTCGCCCCGCGTCTCCAGCGGGCCCAGGAGACCTGGTACGAACTGTCCCAGCTCGCCGAACGGGTGCGCGGCACGATCTCCCTGGCCGACGCCCGGGTCAAGAGCGCCACCTCCGCGCCCCCCGAGGAGCGGCGCGGCCGCGACCCCGAGGACATGGAACGCGAGGCCGCCCGCATCCGCGAACAGGAGGCCGAGCTGGAAGCGGCCCTGGAGGCGGCCGAACGCGCCCTTGAGGACACGGTCGAGCACCGGGCCGAGCTGGAGCGCGCACTGACGGTCGAGGAACGCCGGCTGAAGGACGTCGCCCGCTCCATCGCCGACCGCCGCGAGAGCCTCGCCCGGCTCAACGGCCAGGTCAACGCCGCCCGCTCCCGCGCGGCCTCCGCCCAGGCCGAGATCGACCGTCTCGCCGCCGCCCGCGACGAGGCGCGGGAACGCGCTGTCACCGCACAGGAGGAGTACGAGGCGCTGAAGGCCGAGGTCGACGGCCTCGATGCCGACGACTCCGAACTGGCCGAGCAGCACGACGCCGCCAAGCGCGCCCTGGCCGAGGCCGAGTCCGCCCTCACCGCCGCCCGCGAGGCCGCCACCACCGCCGAACGCCGCCGCGCCGCCACCCAGGCCCGCCACGAAGCCCTCGCCCTGGGCCTGCGCCGCAAGGACGGCACCGGCGCGTTGCTCACCGCGAAGGAACGGCTCGGAGGGGTCCTGGGCCCGGCGGCCGAACTGCTGACGATCACCCCGGGCTACGAGATCGCCCTCGCTGCCGCCTTCGGCGCGGCGGCCGACGCGATCGCGGTGACCAGCCCGGCCTCGGCCGCCGAGGCGATCCGCCTGCTGCGCAAACAGGACGCGGGCCGCGCGGCCCTGCTGCTGGCGGGGGCACCGGAGGACGTGCCCCGAAGGGGCGCGGGGAACGGCGCGACCAGCCACGACGGACCCGCGGACGAAAGACGGCCTCTCCCGGCATCCCCTCCCGCACACTTCGCCGCAGACCTGGTCCGGACCCCCTCCGACCTCACACCCGCCGTACGCCGGCTCCTCCACCGCATCGTCGTGGTCGACACCCTCGAAGCCGCAGAGGACCTCGTCTACGCCCGCCC
Source organism: Streptomyces sp. NPDC001868 (assembly GCF_040297125.1). NCBI lineage: Bacteria > Bacillati > Actinomycetota > Actinomycetes > Kitasatosporales > Streptomycetaceae > Streptomyces > Streptomyces sp. NPDC001868. The sequence continues at coordinate 17,441 of NZ_JBEOYO010000014.1, forward strand.
CGACCTCACCGCCGTCACCGCCGAGGGCGACCTCCTCGGGGCGCATTTCGCGCATGGCGGTTCCGCGGGCGCGCCGAGCCTGCTGGAGGTGCAGGCCTCCGTCGACGAGGCTGCGGCCGAGCTGGAGGAACTGGCCGTACGGTGCGAGGAGTTGGCCGAGGCCCAGCGGAGCGCGGTCGAGTCGCGCCGGGAGCGGGCCGGGTTCGTGGAGGAGCTGGGGGAGCGGCGCCGGGCGGCCGAGCGGGAGAAGTCCGCGGTCGCCCAGCAGCTCGGGCGGCTGGCCGGGCAGGCGCGGGGCGCCGCCGGGGAGGCCGAGCGGTCCACGGCCGCCGCCGCACGTGCTCAGGACGCGCTCGACAGGGCCGTACAGGAGGCCGAGGAGCTGGCCGAACGGCTCGCGGTGGCCGAGGAGATGCCCGTCGAGGAGGAGCCCGACACCTCCGTACGGGACCGGCTCGCGGCGGACGGGGCCAACGCGCGGCAGACCGAGATGGAGGCGCGGCTCCAGGTGCGGACGCACGAGGAGCGGGTCAAAGGGCTCGCGGGGCGCGCGGACTCGCTCGACCGGGCCGCGCGCGCCGAGCGCGAGGCGCGGGCGCGGGCCGAGCAGCGCAGGGCGCGGCTGCGGCACGAGGCGGCCGTGGCGGGGGCCGTCGCGTCCGGCGCCCGGCAGTTGCTCCTGCACGTCGAGGTCTCCGTCGCCCGCGCGGACGAGGAACGCACCGCCGCCGACGCCGCCAAGGCCCGCCGGGAACAGGAACTCGCGCAGGCCCGTGGCGCGGGGCGTGACCTCAAGGCCGAGCTGGACAAACTGACCGACTCCGTCCACCGGGGCGAGGTGCTCGGCGCCGAGAAGCGGATGCGGATCGAGCAGCTGGAGACCAAGGCGCTGGAGGAGCTGGGCGTCGAGCCGGAGGGGCTGATCGCGGAGTACGGGCCCGACCAGCTCGTACCGCCGTCGCCGCCGGCGGAGGGGGAGGAGCTGCCGGAGGACCCGGAGCATCCCCGCAACCAGCCGAAGACGTTCCACCGGGCCGAGCAGGAGAAGCGGCTCAGGGCGGCCGAGCGGGCGTATCAGCAGCTCGGCAAGGTCAATCCGCTGGCCCTTGAGGAGTTCGCGGCGCTGGAGGAGCGGCACAAGTTCCTCAGCGAGCAGCTGGAGGACCTGAAGAAGACCCGCGCCGATCTGCTCCAGGTGGTGAAGGAGGTCGACGAACGGGTCGAGCAGGTCTTCACCGAGGCCTTCTGGGACACCGCACGGGAGTTCGAGGGTGTCTTCGGGCGGCTCTTCCCCGGGGGTGAGGGGCGGCTGATCCTCACCGACCCGGACAACATGCTCACCACCGGCGTCGACGTCGAGGCCCGGCCGCCGGGCAAGAAGGTCAAGCGGCTGTCGCTGCTCTCCGGCGGTGAGCGGTCGCTGACCGCCGTCGCCATGCTGGTGTCGATCTTCAAGGCGCGGCCCAGTCCGTTCTATGTGATGGACGAGGTCGAGGCGGCGCTCGACGACACCAACCTGCAGCGGCTGATCCGGATCATGCAGGAGCTGCAGGAGGCGTCGCAGCTGATCGTGATCACCCACCAGAAGCGGACGATGGAGGTCGCCGACGCGCTGTACGGCGTCTCCATGCAGGGTGACGGTGTGTCGAAGGTCATCAGCCAGCGGCTGCGTTAGCCGTTTCCGAGCGGGGGTAGGCGGGGCTGGTCCAGCAGTTCACCAGGCCCGTTCCCCCGACATCGGCGACGTGCCCGCCGAGGAGTACAGACGTGACCAGCACAGCGCAGCCCAGGGCAGGAGCTCGCGGCGCCCAGCCCGACCATCTCTCGCACGTGATCTTCATCGCGGCGGCGGCCGCGATGGGCGGCTTCCTCTTCGGCTACGACAGCGCGGTGATCAACGGCGCCGTCGAAGCCATCCGCCACCGCTACGACATCGGCTCCACGGCCCTGGCCCAGGTCATCGCCGTCGCGCTGATCGGCTGTGCCGTCGGCGCGGCCACGGCGGGCCGGATCGCCGACCGCATCGGCCGTATCCGGTGCATGCAGATCGCGGCCGCCCTCTTCACCGTCAGCGCCGTCGGCTCGGCGCTCCCCTTCGCGCTGTGGGACCTCGCCTTCTGGCGGACCGTCGGAGGCTTCGCCATCGGCATGGCCTCGGTCATCGGCCCCGCCTATATCGCCGAGGTCGCCCCGCCGGCTTACCGGGGACGGCTCGGCTCGTTCCAGCAGGCCGCGATCGTCGTCGGCATCGCCATCTCCCAGCTGGTCAACTGGGGCATCCTGAACGCCGCCGGCGGCGACCAGCGCGGTGAACTGCTCGGCCTGGAGGCCTGGCAGATCATGCTCGGCGTCATGGTCGTCCCGGCCGTGCTGTACGGCCTGCTCTCCTTCGCGATCCCCGAGTCCCCGCGCTTCCTGATCTCCGTCGGCAGGCACGAGCGCGCCCGTGAGGTGCTCGCCGAGGTCGAGGGCGAGGACGTCGACCTGGACGCCCGGGTCGCCGAGATCGAGTCGGCCATGCACAGCGAGCACAAGTCGACGTTCAAGGACCTGCTCGGCGGGAGCCTCCTCTTCAAGCCGATCGTCTGGATCGGCATCGGCCTGTCGGTCTTCCAGCAGTTCGTCGGCATCAACGTCGCGTTCTACTACTCCGCGACGCTGTGGCAGTCCGTCGGTGTCGACCCGGCCGAGTCGTTCTTCTACTCCTTCACGACGTCGATCATCAACATCGTCGGCACCGTCATCGCGATGATCTTCGTCGACCGGATCGGCCGCAGGCCGCTCGCCCTCATCGGCTCCGTCGGCATGGTCCTCGGCCTCGCCCTGGAGGCCTGGGCCTTCTCCTACGACCTCGTCGACGGCAAGCTCCCCGCCACCCAGGGCTGGGTCGCCCTGATCGCCGCCCATGTCTTCGTCCTCTTCTTCGCCCTCTCCTGGGGTGTCGTCGTCTGGGTCATGCTCGGCGAGATGTTCCCGAACCGGATCCGCGCCGCCGCCCTGGGCGTGGCCGCCTCCGCACAGTGGATCGCCAACTGGGCCATCACCGCGAGCTTCCCGTCCCTCGCCGACTGGAACCTCTCGGTGACCTATCTGATCTACACGGTCTTCGCCGCGCTCTCCATCCCCTTCGTCCTCAGGTTCGTGAAGGAGACGAAGGGCAAGGCGCTGGAGGAGATGGGCTAGTCCGCTACTCCAGGGGTTCGTCAGCCGTCGAGGCGCGGCAGCACCCGCTCGGCGAACAGCCGCAGCCCGCGCCACCCCTCCTCGACCGGCATCCCACCGGCCAGCGGATGCAGGACGTAGCTGTCCAGGCCCAGCGCCACACACTCGTCCGGCGTCACGATCCGGTACACGCCCTCCGCCCGCAGCTCCGCCACCGTCGCCGCCCCCGACCGCACGGCCGACCGGATCCCGGCCGACTGCCAGGAGGCGTACGTCCGCGCCTCGTGCAGGAAGTGCCCGCCGTACTCGGCCCACGCCCGGTCCGGATCCTCCGCCACATGCAGCAACGGGGTCTCGGCGGCGGGCATCATCGTCCAGCCCTCGGTGCCGTACTCGACGAGCCGCTCCTTGTAGTACGCCTCCAGCTCCGGCAGATGCGCGCTCGGGAAGAAGGGGAGCCCGAGGCGGGCCGCCCGGCGGGCCGCGGCCTTCGAGGAGCCGCCGACCAGCAGCAGCGGATGCGGTTCGGTGCCGGGGCGCGGGGTGACCCGGACCGTGCGCCCCCGGTACGAGAACGGCTCCCCGGTCCACGCCTGGAGCAGCGTCTCCAGCACCTCGTCCTGGAGTCTGCCGCGCCCCTTCCAGTCCACGTCGAACTGCGCGTACTCCTCCGGCCGGTACCCGATTCCGGCGACGGTCACCAGCCGCCCGCCGCTCACCAGATCCAGTACGGCGATGTCCTCCGCCAGCCGCAGCGGGTCGTGCAGCGGCCCGATCACCGCCGACACCGTCACCGCGATCCGCTTCGTCGCCCCGAACACCGCCCCCGCGAAGACGAACGGCGACGGCAGCCAGTTGTTCTCGACCCCGTGGTGCTCCTCCGTCTGCACGGTGCTGAGGCCCCGCTCGTCGGCGTACGCGGCCATCTCGACGGCGGCCCGGTAGCGGGCCCGGAGCGAGGCGGGCGTGGCGCCGGGCTCGACCAGGTTGAAACGGACGACCGTGACGGGCATGGGGGACCCCCTTCGGGCGGCTGTGGAGGGGGACGTTAGCTGACGGTCCGTCAGGTGGCCAGGGGTGCGTATCCACGGGTGTGGAAGGCGCGTGTGGCCCGTACGGCGATCGAACGCCGCGCGGGGCGGTCCCGCATACTGGCCTAGTTATGGAACTCATCCTTGCTGTAGTCATCGCCGTGGTCGTGCTCGGCGTGCTGGGCGGGCTCGTCGTAGGCAGCCGCAGGAAGAAGCCGCTGCCCCCGGCGCCCCCCACGACACCCGACATCACCGCACCTCCGGCCGAGCCGCATGTCGGCGACGAGGCCGAGACGCCGCGCGACGAACCGCGCCGAACGATCGAGGAGGTGGATCTCCCGGACGCCACGGCGACGGCACCCGTCGCCGTCGAGGAGCCGTCGGCCGCCCCCGCGATCGAGATCCCCGAGCCGACCGCCGGCCGTCTGGTGCGGCTGCGCGCCCGGCTCTCCCGCTCGCAGAACGCGCTCGGCAAGGGGCTGCTCACGCTGCTCTCGCGCGAGCACCTCGACGACGACACCTGGGAGGAGATCGAGGACACCCTCCTCACCGCCGACGTCGGCGTCCAGCCCACCCAGGAGCTGGTCGAACGGCTGCGCGAGCGCGTGAAGGTCCTCGGCACCCGCACCCCGGCCGACCTGCGCGCCCTGCTGCGCGAGGAGCTGCTCACGATCCTCGTCCCCGAGTTCGACCGCGCGGTCAACACCGACTCGCCGCTCGACACCCCGGGCATCGTGATGGTTGTCGGCGTCAACGGCACCGGCAAGACCACCACCACCGGCAAGCTCGCCCGTGTCCTCGTCGCCGACGGCAAGAACGTCGTCCTCGGCGCCGCGGACACCTTCCGTGCCGCCGCCGCCGACCAGCTGCAGACCTGGGGTGAGCGGGTCGGTGCCCGTACCGTGCGCGGCCCCGAGGGCGGCGACCCGGCGTCCATCGCCTTCGACGCCGTCAAGGAGGGCATCGAGGAGGGCGCCGATGTCGTCCTCATCGACACCGCCGGCCGGCTGCACACCAAGACCGGTCTCATGGACGAGCTGGGCAAGGTCAAGCGCGTCGTGGAGAAGCACGCGCCGCTGGACGAGATCCTGCTCGTCCTCGACGCCACCACCGGTCAGAACGGCCTCATCCAGGCCCGGGTCTTCGCCGAGGTCGTCGACATCACCGGCATCGTCCTCACCAAGCTCGACGGCACCGCCAAGGGCGGCATCGTCATCGCCGTACAGCGCGAGCTGGGCGTTCCCGTCAAGCTCGTCGGCCTCGGAGAGGGCGCGGACGACCTGGCGCCCTTCGAGCCGGAGGCGTTCGTGGATGCACTTATCGGCGAATAACCGCACAAACCACCTCCGAAATTTCCGAGGTGGGGTCGAAGAAGCGCCCGCCCCCAAGGTGCAGTCGGGGACGGGCGCTTCGCTGTGTACGAAACGGGGGAGGGGGGAGCCGGGTCAGGCCCGGGACCGGTGGGCCACGTACGCCAGGGTCCCCAGCAGCAGCCGCGCCGCCGGTGGCTTCGTCGCCGAGTCGAGCGCGGGGGAGCGGAGCCAGCGGACCGGGCCGAGGCCGCCCCGGTCGGAGGGCGGGGCGGTGACATGGCTGCCGGGGCCGAGGCCGCGCAGGTCGAGGGCGGACGGGTCGTCCCAGCCCATGCGGTAGAGCAGTGTGGACAGCTCGTCGGCGGCGCCCGGGGCCACGAAGAAGTGGGCGCGGCCCTCGGGGGTGGCGATCACGGGGCCGACGGGGAGACCCATGCGTTCGAGGCGGACCAGTGCGTGCCGGCCCGCCGACTCGGCGACCTCGATCACATCGAAGGAGTGACCCACCGGCAGCATCACGGAGGCGCCCGGGAACTCACCCCACGCCTCGGTCACCTCGTCGAGCGTCGCTCCGGCGCGGACGGGAGGTGCGAAGTCGAGGGGGTGCGCGCCGGGCGCGGAACAGGTGGTCCTGCCGCACGAGCACGCCCCCGAAGCCGTCCGCGCGCCGGGGACGACGTCCCATCCCCAGAGGCCGGTGAACTCGGCCACCGCCGTGCATTCCGAGGAACGGCCGCGCCGACGCGTGCCGGATCGCATCTCCCGAATGCCGCCGATCGTGAAGCCCATGCCCCCTCCAACGGGTCCAGCGCGCCGGTGGTTACGCGACGGAGTCGGAATGCGACGCTCTGCTTCCGCATGAGCGGCGCACCACGGCACCCCGGGTGGTGCGGTCGACGACGCGCGCCCCTGAATGCATCGCTCCGCCCATTCCCGGCCGTCATGTGTCAAGTGAATCGCGTACGGGTCACCGTTAGTTCATTCGAAGGGGTGGCGAATGGTGGCGTTTCTGGAATCGCCGTGGCCGGACGCGTGATCGTAGGATTACTTTGAGTGCACGGGACCTGGGGACGTATGCGCTCGTGGGTATGCCGGAGGCAAGTCGTCTTTCCGTTCGATGGGTGACAAGGGTCGGACGTACGGCGTGGTAACCGGCATTCTGGTAGGGCTTGGCGCACACAGCGCACACAAGTGGTTTCAGGGATGGGGGCGTTCCAGTGGGCGGCAACGGCGGAAGCGGCACGAACGCTGAGAAGCGCCCGAACGAACTCCTGGGCTCGTGGTTCGTCCGCAGCGGCTGGTCCAAGGGCGAGCTGGCCCGGCAGGTGAACCGCAGGGCCCGTCAGCTCGGCGCCAACCACATCTCCACCGACACCTCGCGCGTACGGCGCTGGCTCGACGGGGAGAACCCGCGCGAGCCCATCCCGCGCATCCTGTCCGAGCTGTTCTCCGAGCGGTTCGGCTGTGTCGTCGCCGTCGAGGACCTGGGGCTGCGCGCGGCCCATCAGGCACCGTCCGTCTCCGGTGTCGACCTGCCCTGGACGGGCCCGCAGACCGTGGCGCTGATCAGCGAGTTCTCGCGCAGCGACCTGATGCTGGCGCGGCGCGGCTTCCTCGGGAGCTCGCTCGCCCTCTCCGCGGGCCCGGCCCTCATCGAGCCGATGCAGCGCTGGCTCGTCCCCACGCCCCCCGCCCCGCGCGCGGAGCCCGAACCCTCGTCCGCCGCCCGTCGCCCGGGCCGGCTCTCCACCCCGGAGCTGGACCTCCTCGAATCCACCACCAAGATGTTCCGGGAGTGGGACGCCCAGTGCGGCGGCGGTCTGCGCCGCAAGGCGGTCGTCGGCCAGCTGCACGAGGTGACCGACCTCCTCCAGGAGCCCCAGCCCGAGGCCACCACCCGGCGGCTGTTCAAGGTCGCCGCCGAGCTCGCCGAGCTGGCCGGCTGGATGAGCTACGACATCGGCCTCCAGCCCACCGCGCAGAAGTACTTCGTCCTCGCCCTGCACGCGGCCAAGGAGGCGGGCGACAAACCCCTCGGCTCCTACGTCCTGTCCAGCATGAGCCGCCAGATGATCCACCTCGGCCGGCCCGACGACGCCCTCGAACTGATCCATCTCGCCCAGTACGGCAGCCGTGACTGCGCGAGCCCGCGCACCCAGTCGATGCTGTATGCGATGGAGGCCCGCGCCTACGCCAACATGGGCCAGCCCGGAAAGTGCAAACGGGCGGTCCGGATGGCCGAGGACGTCTTCTCCGACGCCGAGGAGTGGGACGACCCGGACCCCGACTGGATCCGCTTCTTCAACGAGGCCGAGCTGCACGGCGAGAACTCCCACTCCTACCGCGACCTCGCCTATGTCGCAGGCCGCAGCCCCGCCTACGCCTCCCTCGCCGAGCCCGTGATGCGCCGGGCCGTCGAGCTGTTCTCCACGGACACCGAACACCAGCGGTCGTACGCGCTGAACCTCATCGGCATGGCCACCGTGCATCTGCTCCAGCGCGAGCCGGAGCAGGGGGCGGCCATGGCCAAGCAAGCCATGGAGACCGCGAGGAAGGTCCGTTCCGAGCGCGTCAACACGCGTATCCGAAAGACCGTCGACACGGCCGTACGCGATTTCGGCGGCCTCGCCGAGGTCGTCGACCTCACCGACCAGCTCGCCGTCCACCTCCCCGAGACCGCCGAGGCGGTCTGACCAGGGCCCCCGGCACACCACGGGCCCCTCCTGCTCCGGCCGCGGCCGGCCATCCCGACTGCCCGACTCGGCTCCCCCATGCCAGGTCATCGGATGGTCTGCCGTGGTCGGTCCGTTCGGGGAAGTCCACCGGAAGTTCCATCGGATACGAAACCGTTATCCGCCGAGGGCCCCGCAGAGGCTGGGCCCCACACGGGATGAATCCTCCGGGATTCACGTTTCACCTGTCTGTAACGTGATGGGTGCCTTCGTCACGTGCGGGAAACATTTCCAAACTTCCCGTGAAACGGTGCTGCGTCAGTCTCCTCAGCACAGTCGGCCCTCCCCGATAGCTCCCAAGCTGCCGCATCCGCACGGGCCGTTCCGACCACGAGGAGATACCGGCATTGAACGGCACAGATACCGGATTCGTATTGATCAGTGCGGCGCTCGTCATGGTGATGACGCCGGGCCTGGCGCTCTTCTACGGTGGCATGGTCCGTGCCAAGAGCGTGCTGAACATGCTGATGATGTCCTTCATCTCGCTGGGCATCGTCAGCATCCTGTGGGTGCTGTACGGCTACTCGCTCGCCTTCAGCGGTGACCAGGGCGGCTTCATCGGCAACCTGGACGCGATCGGCCTCAAGGGCATCGACGTCACCAGCACGGTCGACAGCTTCGTCGCCGGCGCGAACGGCGAACCGCACAAGATCGCCGCGTTCGCCTTCATCCTCTTCCAGATGCTGTTCGCGGTCATCACCCCGGCCCTGATGAGCGGCGCCCTCGCCGACCGCGTCAAGTTCGGCGCGTGGATGATCTTCGTCGGCCTCTGGGTCACCCTGGTGTACTTCCCGGTCGCGCACTGGGTGTGGGCGCCGGGCGGCTGGCTCTTCGAGCTGGGCGTCATCGACTTCGCCGGTGGTACGGCGGTCCACATCAACGCCGGTATCGGCGCGCTCGCCGCGGTCCTCGTCGTGGGCAAGCGGATCGGCTTCAAGAAGGACCCGATGCGGCCGCACAGCCTGCCGCTGGTCATGATCGGCACCGCCCTGCTGTGGTTCGGCTGGTTCGGCTTCAACGCCGGTTCCTGGCTCGGTGTCGACGGCACGACCGCCCGCATGGCGATCAACACGCAGATCGCGACCGCCGCGGCCATCATCGGCTGGCTGATCTACGAGCGCATCCGTCACGGTGCGTTCACCACCCTCGGTGCCTGCTCCGGTGCCGTCGCGGGCCTCGTCGCGATCACCCCGTCCGGCGGTCACGTCAACGCCTTCGGCGCCATCCTGATCGGCATCGTCGCGGGCGCCGTCTGCTCCTGGGCCGTCAGCCTCAAGTACAAGCTCGGCTACGACGACTCCCTCGATGTCGTCGGTGTCCACCTGGTCGGCGGTGTCATCGGCACCCTGCTGGTCGGCTTCCTCGCCACCGACGGGATCGGCAGCCTCGACCAGTTCGGCAAGCAGGCCACCGGCGCCTTCTCCGTCATGGGCTACACCTTCGTGGTGACCTGGCTCATCGCCTTCGCCATCCAGAAGACGATCGGCTTCCGCGCCTCCGAGGAGGACGAGGTCAACGGCGTCGACCAGGCCCTGCACGCCGAGACCGCGTACGACTTCACCTCGGCTGCCCAGTCGCACATCTCCGCCGGCACCACGAGCAGCGTCGCTGCCACTGAGAGCAAGAAGGTCGAGGCATGAAGCTGATCACCGCCGTCGTCAAGCCGCACCGGCTCGACGAGATCAAGGAAGCCCTGCAGGCCTTCGGGGTGCACGGCCTTACGGTGACCGAGGCCAGTGGGTACGGTCGGCAGCGGGGCCACACGGAGGTGTACCGGGGCGCCGAGTACACGGTGGACCTGGTTCCCAAGATCCGTATCGAGGTCCTCGCCGAAGACGACGACGCCGAGCAGCTGATCGACGTCATCGTCAAGGCCGCCCGCACCGGCAAGATCGGTGACGGCAAGGTCTGGTCCCTCCCGGTCGAGACGGCCGTTCGGGTCCGGACCGGCGAGCGCGGCCCGGACGCGCTCTGATCGCGGAGAAGAACAGGAGTCGCTGGGTGACGAGTACGGACGTACGTACGGATGCAGAGGACTCGGGACCCAGCGGCTACGCGGCGGCCCGGCTGCGCCTCCTCCAGGAGGGGGCGCGGTCCGGGCCGCCGCGCCGTGCTGCCCTGGCCGAGCTGACCGACGACTGGCTCGCGGGACTGTTCGGCGCGGGCACCACCGAACTGCGCGGGGCCTCACTGGTCGCCGTCGGGGGATACGGGCGGGGCGAGCTGTCACCCCGCAGCGACCTGGATCTGCTGCTCCTGCACGACGGGTCCGACGAGCGGGCGGTGGCCGCGCTGGCCGACCGCATCTGGTACCCCGTCTGGGACCTGGGGCTGGCCCTCGACCACTCCGTGCGCACCCCCGCCGAGGCCCGCAAGACCGCCGGCGAGGACCTCAAGGTGCAGCTGGGGCTGCTGGACGCCCGGCACATCGCCGGTGATCTGGGCCTGACCGCCTCCCTGCGCACCGCCGTCCTCGCCGACTGGCGCAACCAGGCGCCCAAACGCCTCCCCGAACTCCAGGAGCTGTGCTCCGAACGGGGCGAGCGGCAGGGCGAACTGCAGTACCTGCTGGAACCCGACCTCAAGGAGGCGCGCGGCGGACTGCGCGACGCCACCGCCCTGCGCGCCGTCGCCGCCTCCTGGCTCGCCGACGCCCCGCGCGAGGGGCTCGCCGACGCCCGCCGCCGGCTCCTCGACGTACGGGACGCGCTGCATCTCACCACCGGGCGCGCCACCGACCGGCTCGCGCTCCAGGAACAGGACCAGGTCGCCGCCGAGCTGGGCCTGCTGGACGCCGACACCCTGCTGCGCCAGGTGTACGAGGCCGCGCGCGTCATCTCGTACGCCAGTGATGTGACCTGGCGTGAAGTGGGGCGCGTGCTGCGGTCGCGCGCCGTGCGGCCCCGGCTGCGCGCCATGCTGGGCGGGGGGAAGCCCGCCCCCGAGCGGTCGCCGCTGGCCGAGGGCGTGGTCGAGCAGGACGGCGAGGTCGTACTCGCACGGGCCGCCAAGCCCGACCGGGACCCCGTGCTGCCCCTGCGCGCCGCCGCCGCTGCCGCCCAGGCCGGACTGCCGCTGTCCCTGCACGCCGTACGCCGTCTGGCTGCCGCCGCCCGGCCGCTGCCGACGCCCTGGCCCGCCGAGGCGCGCGAACAGCTCGTCACGCTGCTGGGCTCCGGGCGCCCGACCGTCGACGTCTGGGAGGCGCTGGAGGCCGAGGGGCTCATCACGCACCTGCTGCCCGACTGGGAGCGGGTGCGCTGCCGGCCGCAGCGCAACGCCGTGCACATCTGGACCGTCGACCGGCACCTCATCGAGACCGCCGTGCAGGCCTCCGAGATGACCCGCCGGGTCCACCGGCCCGACCTCCTTCTCGTCGCCGCGCTGCTGCACGACATCGGCAAGGGCTGGCCCGGCGACCACTCCGTCGCCGGCGAGATCATCGCCAAGGACGTGGCGGCCAGGATCGGCTTCGACCGTGAGGACGTGGCGGTCCTCTCCACCCTCGTACGCCACCATCTGCTGCTCGTCGACACGGCCACCCGGCGTGATCTGGAGGACCCGGCCACCGTCCGGTCCGTGGCCGACGCCGTCGGATCGCCGGGCACCCTCGAACTGCTGCACGCGCTGACCGAGTCGGACGCACTGGCCACCGGGCCCGCCGCCTGGTCGTCGTGGCGTGCCTCGCTCGTGTCCGAGCTGGTCCAGCGGGTCGAGGCGGTGTTCGCCGGGGACGTCCCGGAGGAGCCGGAGCCGGGGGAGACCAGCGCCGAGCAGGAGCGGCTCGCCATCGAGGCGTTCCGCACGGGCGGGCCGGTGCTGTCGCTGCGCGCGCAGACGGAGGCCACCGCCGAGGAGAAGGACGCGAAGGCCGACCCCGAGCCGCTCGGTGTGGAACTCCTCATCGCCGTACCCGACCAGGCGGGCGTCCTGCCCGCGGTCGCCGGCGTCCTCGCCATGCACCGGCTCACCGTGCGCACGGCCGAACTCCGCACGCTCGACCTCCCGGACGGCGTCGAGGGCTCGGTGCTGCTGCTGAACTGGCGGGTGGCCGCCGAGTACGGCTCGCTGCCCCAGGCGGCCCGGCTCCGCGCCGACCTCGTCCGGGCCTTGGACGGCTCGCTGGACATCGCCGGGCGGCTGGCCGAGCGGGACGCGGCCTATCCCCGGCGACGGGGCGTCGTCGCGCCCCCGCCGCGCGTCACCGTCGCCGCGGCGGCCTCCCGGCACGCCACGGTCATCGAGGTCCGCGCCCAGGACGCCCCCGGGCTGCTGCACCGGATCGGTCGCGCCCTGGAGGACGCGCACGTCCGGGTGCGCAGCGCGCACGTCAGCACCCTGGGCGCCAACGCGGTGGACGCGTTCTATGTGACCGGGCCGAAGGGGGCCCCGCTGCCGGGCGACGAGGCGGCGTCCGTGGCGCGGAAGCTGGAGGAGATGCTGCGCGGCTGAGCGCGACGGGTACGGGGCCGTCCGGTCCCGTACCCGTGAACGGGGCTCGGCCGGTCACTATCCACAGGGGTGGAGACCCGACCACACCCAGACAGATACCCTGGAGGGCAGCCCACCCTGCCCCCGACTCCGAGGACCGACACCGCCGTGTTCGATACGCTCTCCGATCGCCTCTCAGCGACTTTCAAGAACCTGCGCGGCAAGGGGCGCCTGTCCGAGGCGGACATCGACGCCACGGCCCGCGAGATCCGCATCGCGCTCCTCGAAGCGGACGTGGCCCTGCCGGTCGTCCGGGGCTTCATCAAGAACGTCAAGGAGCGCGCGCTCGGCGCCGACGTCTCCAAGGCGCTCAACCCCGCCCAGCAGGTCCTCAAGATCGTCAACGAGGAGCTGGTCGGGATCCTCGGCGGCGAGACCCGCCGCCTCCGCTTCGCCAAGAACCCGCCGACCGTGATCATGCTCGCGGGTCTGCAGGGTGCCGGTAAGACGACCCTCGCGGGCAAGCTGGGCCTCTGGCTCAAGGAGCAGGGCCACTCGCCGCTGCTCGTCGCCTGTGACCTCCAGCGCCCGAACGCGGTGAACCAGCTCAGCGTCGTCGCCGAGCGCGCGGGCGTCGCGGTCTACGCCCCGGAGCCGGGCAACGGCGTGGGCGACCCGGTCAAGGTCGCCAAGGACTCCATCGAGTTCGCCAAGTCGAAGGTCCACGACATCGTGGTCGTCGACACCGCCGGTCGCCTCGGCATCGACCAGGAGATGATGCGGCAGGCCGCCGACATCCGGGACGCGGTCTCCCCGGACGAGATCCTCTTCGTCGTCGACGCGATGATCGGCCAGGACGCCGTCAACACGGCCGAGGCCTTCCGGGACGGCGTCGGCTTCGACGGCGTGGTCCTCTCCAAGCTCGACGGTGACGCCCGCGGTGGTGCCGCCCTGTCGATCGCCTCGGTCACCGGCAAGCCGATCATGTTCGCGTCGAACGGCGAGAAGCTCGACGAGTTCGACGCGTTCCACCCCGACCGGATGGCCTCCCGCATCCTCGACATGGGTGACCTGCTCACCCTGATCGAGCAGGCGGAGAAGACCTTCAGCCAGGAAGAGGCCGCCAAGATGGCCTCCAAGCTGGCGTCCAAGAAGGGGCAGGACTTCACGCTCGACGACTTCCTGGCCCAGATGGAGCAGGTCAGGAAGATGGGCAGCATCAGCAAGCTGCTCGGCATGCTGCCCGGCATGGGGCAGATCAAGGACCAGATCAACAACATCGACGAGCGCGATGTCGACCGCACGGCCGCGATCATCAAGTCGATGACCCCCGGCGAGCGCCAGGAACCGACGATCATCAACGGCTCGCGCCGCGCCCGTATCGCCAAGGGTTCCGGTGTCGAGGTCAGCGCGGTCAAGAGCCTCGTCGAGCGGTTCTTCGAGGCCCGCAAGATGATGTCCCGCATGGCCCAGGGCGGTGGCATGCCCGGGATGCCGGGTATGCCCGGCATGGGTGGCGGTCCCGGCCGCAGCAAGAAGCAGCCCAAGCAGGCCAAGGGCAAGCAGCGCTCCGGCAACCCGATGAAGCGCAAGCAGCAGGAGCAGGAGGAGGCCGCCCGCCGGGCCGCCGCCGCGCAGGGCGGTGCCCTCGGCCTGCCGGGTCAGCAGGGTGCTCAGGACTTCGAGCTGCCGGACGAGTTCAAGAAGTTCATGGGCTGACCCGCCCGCACCGGCCCCGCCCACCACGGCGGACGCCGCGTGACCGGCCGGGGGGTCTGGCCGGGCGCGCGGCGCCGGGTGCCGTGCGTGGACGGCGTGCGTGTGGTGTCGCTCGTGGTGCTTCCGGTGGCGACTCCCGTACGTGGCTGGGCTGTTCCCCCGGACGATGCGTCAGGCTATGGGTGTCGTGCGGCACTTGGCCGAGCCAGAGCGATACCGGCCCTTTTTCTTCACACCCTTCACATCCGCGCCGGAAGGCGCCACGAAGACCTCTCCGGAGGTCCCCGACGGCGCTCGGCGGAGTCGCGGGCCCTCAGGGTGTCCGCGCGATCAGATAGCGGAACACGTTCGGCATCCACACCGTGCCGTCCCGGCGGCGGTGCGGGTGCAGCGCCTCGGTCACTTCCTTGTCCACCTGCGCCTGGTCGGTGGCCCTGATCGCCGCGTCGAACAGACCGGTCGACAGCAGGCCCCGTACCGCGTTGTCCACATTGGCGTACCCGAAGGGGCAGGCCACGCGTCCGGAGCCGTCCGGCCTCAGGCCGGCCCGCTGGGCGACCTCCTCCAGGTCGTCCCGCAGCGCCGGACGCCAACTGCCCGCGCTGCGCAGGGGATCGGCGAGCTTCGTGGCCACGCGGAGCACGGCGGACGTGGTGCAGCGTTCCGGCGGGCCCCAGCCGGCGAGGACCACGGGGGTGCCGCGTTCCGCGAGGGGGGTCGCCGAGGCGAGCAGGTCGCCGAGGCCCTCGGAGTCCCCGGCCAGACAGCCGATCGGCTCGAAGGCGGTCACCAGGTTGTACGGGGGCTCGCCGGGGGCGTGCGCCGCGTCCGCGGGGACGCCCTCGACGACCCGTGCGCCGGCCCGCGCGCGCCTGCCCCATGCCTCCGGGTGCAGTCGCTCCCGCGCGAGTGCCGTTCTCTCGGGCGAGGCCGAGTCGACGCCGGTGACCGCGGCGCCCCGCGACGCCGCCATCAGCAGTGCCAGCCCCGACCCGCAGCCGAGGCCGAGCAGCCGCGTGCCGGTGCCGACGTCGAGCCGCCGGAAGACGGCCTCGTACAGCGGTACCAGCATCCGTTCCTGGATCTCGGCCCAGTCACGCGCGCGTGCACACCGGTCCACGCGGGGTGCGGTCCCCGCGCGAGGCAGTTGCTGCCGCACGAGCGTAGGTGTCATATCGAAAGCGCCCCAATCCGCCGTGAGTTGCCGTTGCCGGATTTCCTGGCCCCCGTGGCAGTGCGCGCTCGCACTCCCCCCCGTATGCCAGGTAACTCCGCGCCCGGCGAGTCGTCCAGGGGTCTCGGACACCGGCTTGCGGACTGTCTGTGCGCGGGCAAAAGAATTCACATCCCCGCAACGTGGACCCGTACCATCGCGCCATGGCAAAGGCACCCGTACTCACGCCCCGCGCGGACGATTTCCCGCGCTGGTACCAGGATCTGATCACCAAGGCCGAGCTGGCCGACAACGGTCCGGTGCGCGGCACCATGGTCATCCGACCGTACGGGTACGGGCTGTGGGAGCGGATGCAGCAGGAGATGGACGCCCGGATCAAGGAGACGGGCACGCAGAACGCGTACTTCCCGCTCCTGATCCCGCAGTCGTATCTCACCCGTGAGGCCGAGCACGTCGAGGGCTTCGCGCCCGAGCTGGCCGTGGTGACGCACGGCGGCGGCAAGGAACTCGAAGAGCCCGCCGTGGTCCGCCCCACCTCCGAGATGATCATCAACGACTACTTCTCGAAGTGGATCCAGAGCTACCGCGACCTCCCCCTGTTGATCAACCAGTGGGCGAACGTGGTCCGTTGGGAGCTGCGCCCCCGCCTCTTCCTGCGCACCAGCGAGTTCCTCTGGCAGGAGGGCCACACGGCGCACGCGACGTACGAGGAGGCGCGCGAGTTCGCCGCGCACATCCACCGCGAGGTCTACGAGGACTTCATGGTGAACGTCCTCGCGATGGACGTCGTCCCCGGCCGCAAGACCGTCAAGGAGCGCTTCGCGGGCGCCATCAACACCCTCACCCTCGAAGGCATGATGGGCGACGGCAAGGCCCTCCAGATGGCCACCAGCCACGAACTGGGCCAGAACTTCGCCAAGGCCTTCAACACCCGGTACCTGTCGAAGGAAGGCAAGCAGGAGCTCGTCTGGCAGACCTCCTGGGGCTCCACGACCCGCATGATCGGCGCCCTGGTGATGATGCACGGCGACGACAACGGCCTGCGGGTCCCGCCCCGGCTGGCCCACGTCCAGGCCGTCGTCCTCGCGATCAAGGGCGACGACGCGGTTCTGGCCAAGGTCCGCGAGCTCGGCGCCGAGCTGAAGGCGGCGGGCATCCGCGTCCAGGTGGACGACCGCACGGACGTCCCGTTCGGCCGCCGCGCCGTCGACTGGGAGCTCAAGGGCGTCCCCGTACGCATCGAGGTCGGCCCCCGTGACCTGGAGAACGGCACCGCGATGCTGGCCCGCCGCATCCCCGGCGGCAAGGAACCGGTCGCCCTCGACTCACTCGTCCATCTGCTGCCCGCGGTCCTCGAAGAGGATCAGGCGCTGCTGCTGAAGCAGTCGCGCGAGCGCCGCGAGTCCCGTACGACCGAGGTGGCCACGCTCGACGAGGCGATCGAGGCCGCCGTGGCGGGCGGCTGGGCGCGTATCCCGTGGTCGACGCTGGGCGAGGACGGCGAGACCAAGCTCGGGGAGCACGCCGTGACCGTACGGTGTCTGGTCGCCGAGGACGGGTCGGTGCCCGACTCCTATGACGCACCCGGTAACGTCGCCGTCGTGGCGCGCGCTTACTAGAGCGCGCCGTTCCGCCGGGAGAGCGGCCGAAACGCCCCTTGCGCATCTGCCGACCACAGGTGTCCCGGCGCGCGGACCTCGTCTACGCGCCGGGGCGTACGTGTTACTACGTACCGCCTTGTGGGGAGCTGCGAGGCTTCTCCGCAGATCAGCGCACCCGCCCTCGTCAGGTCGCACTAGTGGCAACTGACGGGTACGTGCAAATTATTTGGGATGGCCCGGAATCGGAACACAGGGGCACTCCGGCTCGTTGTCATTACGTGAGCACGACACAGACACCACCTGTTCTCGCCGCAGAACTGGCACAGGCGTGGGCCGACATTCAACGGCACCACCCCGAGCTGCCGGATCTTGCCGCTCCCGAGTCCCTGATCGGGGAGTCGTCGTCCGCCTGCGGGCACGAACTCTCCTTCGAGCGACTGCTCCATGAGGCAGTCCATGGCATCGCCGCCGCGCGCGGAGTCCGCGACACGTCCCGGGCCGGCCGGTACCACAACCGCAGATTCCTCGCGATCGCCGAGGAGCTCGGCCTCGACCACCCCGAGGAGCCGCATCCCAGCAGCGGTTTCTCGCTGGTCACGCTGAACCCCGAGGCCAAGCGTCGCTACCGCCCGACGATCGACAGACTGCAGCGGGCCCTCAAGGCCCACACGGCCGCGACCTCCGCGGACACGGCCCGCAGTTTCCGGGGCCCGGCCGCCCGCCACGGTTCCTCCGGTGGCGGCGTCCGAGTCAAGGCCGTCTGCGACTGCGGCCGCAACGTCCGGGTCGTCCCGTCCGTACTCGCCCAGGCCCCCATCGTCTGCGGCGGCTGCGGCAAGCCCTTCCGGATCCCGGAGGTCGTGGGCGCGGCGTGAGCCGAGACGACGGCGAGCCGACATGGACGGCTGCTCGTGGCAGCCGTATCCGGTTCGCGGTCGGTCTGTGGTCCGCCTTCGCCGCGGGCAGTCGTGCCGCGGGGCGATGGGGGCACCTCCCGCTCGAGCGAAGCCGAGAGTGGGGGAGGGTGGGCGCAGGCGGCACCCGTAAGCGCCGGTGAGTGAAAGACCCCTGGCGCCGGGTGCCGCTTCGGCATGGCTTCGTGCAGCCCTGGTAAGAGACGAACCGCTGCGTGTGGCACAATGGCTAGCTGTACTCGACAGTCGCACAGGACCCCTCTCTCCTCCGGCTGACGCGTCCATCGGGCACTCGGGTACCGCAACCCCACGCGGCTCTCTCGCCGTGCCCAATCACGTCAAATCCAGGAGAACCCACTCCCGTGGCAGTCAAGATCAAGCTGAAGCGTCTGGGCAAGATCCGTTCGCCTCACTACCGCATCGTCGTCGCCGACTCCCGCACCCGTCGTGACGGCCGTGCGATCGAGGAGATCGGCAAGTACCACCCGACGTACAACCCGTCGGTCATCGAGGTCGACGAGGAGCGCGTCGCGTACTGGCTGGGTGTCGGCGCGCAGCCGACCGAGCCCGTGCTCGCCATCCTGAAGAAGACCGGCGACTGGCAAAAGTTCAAGGGCGAGCCCGCTCCGGCGCCGCTCCTCGTGGCTCAGCCGAAGTCCGCGCGCCCGTCGTTCGAGGCCCTGGGCGGCGACGACGAGGGCAAGGGTGAGGCGATCACCCAGAAGAAGAAGGCCGACAAGAAGGACGAGGCCGCCGCCGAGTCCGAGTCGACCGAGGCCTGAGCATGCTCGAGGAGGCTCTCGAGCACCTCGTCAAGGGCATCGTCGACTACCCCGACGATGTGCAGGTCGCTTCCCGCAACCTGCGCCGCGGGCGCGTGCTGGAGGTCCGGGTCCACCCTGACGACCTCGGCAAGGTGATCGGCCGCAACGGCCGTACCGCCCGCGCTCTGCGTACCGTCGTGGGCGCCATCGGCGGCCGCGGTGTCCGTGTCGACCTCGTCGACGTGGACCACGTCCGCTGACGAAGATTCGCAGCACCGGCTCGGGCCGGGGAGGGCCACTGGGCCGTCCCCGGCCCGTAGTCGTATGCGTTGTATGAGTCGCTTGAGTTGTATGAGTTGTATGACAGGAGATCGAGCACAGTGCAGCTCGTAGTCGCACGGATCGGCCGCGCCCACGGCATCAAGGGCGAGGTCACCGTCGAGGTCCGCACCGACGAGCCGGAACTCCGGCTCGGCCCCGGCGCCGTCCTGCTCACGGACCCCGCCTCGACGGGCCCGCTCACCATCGAGACCGGCCGGGTCCACAGCGGCCGGCTGCTCCTGCGCTTCGAAGGCGTCCGCGACCGCAACGCCGCCGAGGCACTCCGCAACACCCTGCTGATCGCGGAGGTGGACCCGGAGGAGCTGCCGGAGGAAGAGGACGAGTACTACGACCACCAGCTGATGGACCTGGACGTGGTCACCAAGGACGGAGTCGAGGTCGGCCGGATCACGGAGATCTCGCATCTGCCGTCCCAGGACCTCTTCATCGTCGAGCGGCCCGACGGCAGCGAGGTGATGATCCCGTTCGTCGAGTCGATCGTCACCGAGATCGATCTGGCGGAACAGCGCGCGATCATCGACCCGCCGCCGGGCCTGATCGACGACAACGCCGTGATCGCCTCCGCGCGGGACGCGGAGGAGTCGGCGGAAGCGCCGGACGCGGCGGCCTCGGCGGCCTCGGAGGACGAGGCGTGATGCGGCTCGACGTCGTCACGATCTTCCCCGAGTACCTCGCCCCCCTCGACATCTCCCTCGTCGGCAAGGCACGCGCGCGGGGACAGCTGAACGTCCACGTCCACGACCTGCGGGAATGGACGTACGACCGGCACAACACGGTCGACGACACCCCGTACGGCGGCGGCCCCGGCATGGTCATGAAGACCGACCCCTGGGGCGACGCCCTGGACTCCGTCCTCGCCGACGGCTACGAGACGGGTGCCCACGAGCCCACCCTCATCGTCCCCACCCCCAGCGGCCGCCCCTTCACCCAGGCACTCGCCGTCGAACTCTCCGAGCGCCCCTGGCTGGTCTTCACTCCGGCGCGTTACGAGGGCATCGACCGGCGCGTGATCGACGAGTACGCGACCCGGATGCCCGTCCACGAGGTCTCCATCGGCGACTACGTGCTCGCCGGCGGCGAGGCGGCCGTCCTCGTCGTCACCGAGGCCGTGGCGCGACTGCTGCCCGGTGTCCTCGGCAACGCCGAGTCCCACCGCGACGACTCCTTCGCGCCCGGCGCCATGGCCAACCTCCTGGAGGGGCCGGTCTACACCAAGCCCCCCGAGTGGCGCGGCCGGGACATCCCCGACGTGCTGCTCAGCGGACACCACGGGAAGATCGCACGCTGGCGGCGCGACGAGGCCCTGAAGCGTACGGCGGCCAACCGGCCCGACCTCATCGAGCGCTGCGACCCCAAGGCCTTCGACAAGAAGGACCGCGAAATGCTCTCCATCCTGGGCTGGGCCCCGGACCCGGAGGGGGCGTCGTACGGCCGATTTTGGCGGCGGCCGGACGGCGTGGAAGAATAGGCCGCTGTTGTGCGTCGTCCGGCGCGCGCCCCTGCCGCAGGGGGACACGACGCCCGCCCCGACACGGACAGCATCCTCTCGAAACACCTAACTCCCGCCTATGACCTGTGGCATGGGCGAAGAAAGCAGACGAAATGTCTCACCTGCTCGACTCCGTCGACTCCGCGTCGCTGCGCAGCGACATCCCGGCCTTCCGCCCGGGTGACACCGTCAACGTCCACGTCCGCGTCATCGAGGGCAACCGCTCCCGTGTGCAGCAGTTCAAGGGCGTAGTCATCCGTCGCCAGGGCGCCGGTGTCCGCGAGACCTTCACGGTCCGCAAGGTCTCGTTCTCCGTCGGCGTCGAGCGCACCTTCCCGGTGCACACCCCGATCGTCGAGAAGATCGAGCTCGTCACCCGCGGTGACGTCCGTCGCGCGAAGCTGTACTACCTGCGCGAGCTGCGCGGCAAGGCGGCGAAGATCAAGGAGAAGCGCGACAACTGATCGCGCGCTCGGGTCACGGCTCACGCCGCGACCCGAGTCACAAAAGGTCGTCACAGCGGGGCCGGATACGATTTGGCCCCGATGGACACCGAAGCACAGCAGCACATGGAACGCGACCGTTCCCCCCGCCCTTCCGGCGCGGAGGTCTCCGAGGAGATCTCCGACACAGGAGGGCCGGAGGAGCGGTCGCGTTTCGCGTGGGTGGACCGGACCACCGCGTGGGTACCGGGTGGGAGATACACCCTGACCGTGCTGATCTGCCTGCTTTTTCTGGCCTTCTTCAGCAACTTCGTGATGCAGCCGTTCCAGATTCCCAGCAGCTCCATGGCCGACTCATTGAGGATCGGGGACCGCGTTCTCGTAAATAAGTTGGCGTACCGTTTCGGATCTGAGCCGCAGCGCGGTGACGTCGTCGTCTTCGACGGCACCGGCTATTTCGGGAACGCCGACTACGTCAAGCGCGTTGTCGGCGTGGGGGGAGACCGGGTGGTCTGCTGCGACCAGGAGGGGAGGCTTGAGGTGAACGGCCGGTGGGTCGACGAGTCGTCGTTTCTGTACCCGGGCGACAGCCCGTCGAACGTTCCCTTCGACGTGGTCGTCCCCGAGGGCAGGCTGTTCCTCCTCGGCGACCACCGCGGTGACTCCAGCGATTCCCGTGACCATCTGGGATCGCCCGGCGGCGGCATGGTCCCCCTGGACTCCGTGATCGGCCGGGCCGACTGGATCGCCTGGCCCGCCGACCACTGGACGCGTCTGGACCGTCCGGACGCCTACGCGCGTGTACCCGCCGCGGGCGGTGCGCATGGGTAACCGTGGCAAACCTCGCGGCGCGCCTCCCGCCACCGCGGCCGCCAACCTGCTGCCCACCGGTTCACGGCGGTCCGGCGGGGCCGCCCGGCCGAGCCGGGTCGAGCGGCGCAAGCTCGCCCGCAAGATCAAGCGGCGCCGGCGTCGCTCCGCGGTCAAGGAGATCCCGCTCCTCGTCGGTGTCGCCGTCCTGATAGCCCTGGTCCTCAAGACCTTCCTCGTCCAGGCGTTCGTGATCCCGTCGGGCTCCATGGAGCAGACGATCCAGATCGGCGACCGTGTCCTGGTCGACAAGCTCACGCCCTGGTTCGGCTCCAAGCCCACCCGCGGGGACGTCGTCGTCTTCAAGGACCCGGGCGGCTGGCTGGAGGACGAGCAGACGACGACCCTCACCGAGGATCCGATCGTCATCAAGCAGATAAAGGAAGGCCTGCAGTTCATCGGCCTCCTCCCGTCCGACGACGAGCAGGACCTGATCAAGCGGGTCGTCGCGGTCGGCGGCGACACCGTCAAGTGCTGCGACACCCAGGGCCGCGTCACGGTCAACGGCATGCCGCTGGACGAGACGGCGTACATCCACCCCGGCAACCAGCCCTCGACCCAGCGGTTCCAGGTGACCGTGCCCCAGGGCCGTCTCTGGGTGATGGGCGACCACCGGGAGAATTCCGCCGACTCCCGGGCCCATCAGTCCGACGATTCGAAAACGGCGCAGTTCGGCGGTACGGTCCCGCAGGATGCCGTCGTCGGCCGGGCCGTGGTCATCGCCTGGCCGGTGGGTCACTGGGGGCAGTTGGAGGAGCCGGACACATTCTCCGCCGTACCGAGTGGGTCGACCACCGCCCTCGGCGCTTCGCATAGGGTTGCCTCTGCGGATCGAAACGGATTGATCCCTCTCCCGACCCCTGCGGAACTCCCGCTCGTTATGGGAGTGGTGGGCCTGCACCGGCTGTGGCGCGGGCGGCGGTACGGAGTGAGGAGTGGATGTGGGGGATTTGGCGGTCGGCGCACGGTCCGGACACGGTGGTTCCGAAGAACGGCCGGAGCGATCCGACGAGGCGGCTTCCCCGGCCGCGGAGAACGTGGAGGGCGCCGTGAGTTCCGAGAGTCCCGCCGATTCCGGGAGTGACTCCCCGGACGGAGCGGACGGCGGGGACGGCGCCCGGACCTCGGTCGACGACGGCGACCAGGACGAGCGGCCCAGGAAGAAGCAGCGTTCCTTCTGGAAGGAACTGCCGATCCTGATCGGTATCGCGCTGGTGCTGGCGCTGCTGATCAAGACCTTCCTGGTGCAGGCGTTCTCCATCCCCTCGGACTCGATGCAGAACACCCTGCAGGAGGGCGACCGGGTCCTGGTCGACAAACTCACCCCGTGGTTCGGCTCCGAGCCCGAGCGCGGCGAGGTCGTCGTCTTCCACGACCCGGACGGCTGGCTGGACGGCGAACCCACCCTGGAGCCCAACGCCGTGCAGCGCGTCCTCGGCTGGATCGGCCTGATGCCGTCCGCCGAGGAGAAGGACCTCATCAAGCGCGTCATCGGCGTCGCAGGCGACACCGTGGAGTGCAACGGCACGGGCCCGCTCAAGGTCAACGGCAAGGCGCTGAACGAGCCGTACGTGTACCCGGGCAACACCCCCTGCACCGTCGACGACACCGGTGGTCAGTTCAAGGTGAAGGTACCCGAGGGCAAAATCTGGGTCATGGGCGATCACCGGCAGAACTCGCTGGACTCCCGCTACCACCAGAACGACAGCAACAAGGGCATGGTCCCCGTGAGCCAGGTCGTGGGCCGCGCGATCGTGGTCGCCTGGCCGCCCACCCGCTGGTCCACGCTGCCGGTTCCCGACACCTTCGACCAGAACCTGAACGCCGCCGCGCCCGCCGCGCTCGGCCTCGCGGGCGCGGTGCCCCTGGTGCTCTGGCGCCGGCGCCGTCTTCTGGCCGCCGTGAGCCCGAGGGTTTCTGGCACGGGTACCGCCGGGTAGGGTGCCGTCCCAGATCGCCGATCTTCCGCGGCCCGTACGGGGCCTGGACGGTCGATTCTCCGACCTGGGGGAGCACTGGGATGAGCGGGACGACACGTCGTACGGACGAGGGCCACGGACGGCTCGGCAGCATGCTGTCGGGACTGGCCGTGGCCCTCGGCTGTGTGCTCTTCCTCGGGGCCTTCGGGTGGGGCGTGATCGTCTACGCGCCCTACACCGTGCCCACCGACTCCATGGCCCCTACCATCACCTCCGGGGACCGCATA
Source organism: Streptomyces sp. NPDC001868 (assembly GCF_040297125.1). Lineage (NCBI taxonomy): Bacteria > Bacillati > Actinomycetota > Actinomycetes > Kitasatosporales > Streptomycetaceae > Streptomyces > Streptomyces sp. NPDC001868. The sequence goes on from NZ_JBEOYO010000014.1 coordinate 41,632, forward strand.
CTCGCCGAGCGGATCGACGGCGCCGAGATCCAGCGCGGTGACGTCGTGGTCTTCCGTCAGGAGACCTGGGGAAACACCGCCATGGTCAAGCGGGTCGTCGCGGTCGGCGGGGACACCATCGCCTGCTGCACGGACGGCAAGCTGACCGTCAACGGCAAGCAGATCGACGAGGCGTATCTGCAGGGCGAGGACGCCGAGCTGACCGGGATCCCCGAGATCACCGTCCCCAAGGGCCGGCTGTTCCTCCTCGGCGACGAGCGCAGCGGCTCCCTGGACTCCACCGCCCACCTCGCGGAGGCCGGCAACGGCACGGTGCCGCGGAGCAACGTGGACGCGCGCGTGGACGCCGTCGTCTGGCCCATGGAGGGCATGCTGGACCGCCCCACGGGCTTCGAGAAGCTCGGCGCGCTCTCCACTCCCGGCCCGCTGCGGCTGATCACCACCGCGCTGGTCGTGGGCATGGTGCTCGTCCTGGGCGGCGCGGCCTACGGGCCCGTCGCCAAGCGGCTCGGCGGACGCGGCCGTACCACGCAGCCGGAGCCGGCCGGTGTCGTCGGCTGAGGACACGTCCGGGGGCGCGCACGAGGCCGCCCATGGGGACACGTACGAGGGCGGGCTGCGCAAGGTGGCCCGGGTGATCCTGCTGGATCCGCGGGAGCGCGTCCTGCTGCTGCACGGGCACGAGCCGGACGATCCGGCCGACGACTGGTGGTTCACGCCCGGCGGCGGTGTGGAGGGCACGGAGACCCGTGAGGAGGCCGCCCTGCGGGAGCTCGCGGAGGAGACGGGGATCACGGACGTGGAGCTCGGTCCCGTGCTCTGGCGGCGGATGTGCTCCTTCCCCTTCGCCGGACGCCGCTGGGACCAGGACGAGTGGTACTACCTCGCCCGGACCACCGATACGCGCCAGGTGGTGCCCGGGGAGGCGGGCCTCACGGAACTGGAACGACGCAGTGTCGCCGGAGCACGCTGGTGGACGTGCGGGGAACTGGCCCGGGCGCATGAGACGGTGTACCCGACCAGACTCGCCGAACTGCTTCGCACACTGCTCGACGAGGGTCCCCCGGCCAGACCCGTGGTCCTCGACACCGAAATTGTCTAGGGGCTCGCGGGACTGGCGCACAATGGTGGGATCGCACGGCTGAAGGGGAACATGCCATGAGCGCCGAGGACCTCGAGAAGTACGAGACCGAGATGGAGCTGAAGCTCTACCGGGAGTACCGCGATGTCGTCGGTCTGTTCAAATACGTGATCGAGACCGAGCGGCGTTTCTACCTGACCAACGACTACGAGATGCAGGTGCACTCGGTCCAGGGTGAGGTGTTCTTCGAGGTGTCGATGGCGGACGCCTGGGTGTGGGACATGTACCGGCCGGCTCGGTTCGTGAAGCAGGTACGGGTGCTCACGTTCAAGGACGTGAACATCGAGGAGCTGAACAAGAGCGATCTGGAGCTGCCGGGCAGCTGAGTCGGCTCCGGGGGTGGTGGGTCGTCATTCGTGTGGGTGATGAAGTTGTCCACAATCGGCTGCTTGTCCACCAAGATCCAATAGCGGGCTGAGCTGCCCTCAGTGTTGGCGCCGGAGGTGGTGCCAACATGAGCACGGCACGAAGTGCACTCGGCAAATACGGCGAGGAGCTGGCCGCGCGGCGGCTGGTCCAGGCCGGGATGACGGTTCTGGAGCGCAACTGGCGCGGTGGCAGGACCGGCGAGATCGACATCGTGGCCCGCGACGGGGACGCGCTGGTCGTCTGCGAGGTGAAGACCCGCAGGGCCGGCTCCTTCGAACACCCGATGGCGGCCGTCACGACCACCAAGGCCGAACGCCTGCGGGGCCTCGCCGAACGCTGGCTCCAGGAACACGGAGGGAGTCCGCCGGGCGGCGTCCGCATCGACGTCGTCGGCGTCCTCCTCCCCGACCGCGGCGCCCCCGTCGTCGAGCATGTGCGGGGGGTGGCCTGATGGGATTCGCCCGCACCTGCTCCGTGGCCCTCGTGGGCGTCGAGGGAGTCGTCGTCGAGGTCCAGGCCGACCTGGAACCGGGGGTGGCGGCGTTCACGCTGGTGGGGCTGCCGGACAAGAGCCTGACGGAGAGCAAGGACCGGGTCAGGGCGGCTGTGGTCAACTCGGGCGCCGAGTGGCCGCAGAAGAAGCTCACCGTGGGGCTCAGCCCCGCCTCGGTGCCGAAGGCCGGCAGTGGGTTCGACCTGGCGATCGCCTGCGCGATCCTGGGGGCCTCCGAGCGGATCGATCCGCGGGTGCTCTCCGACATCGTGATGCTCGGAGAGCTGGGACTCGACGGACGGGTCCGGCCGGTACGGGGCATCCTGCCCGCTGTGCTGGCCGCCGCCGAAGCCGGATACGAGCAGGTGGTGGTGCCGGAGTGCGCTGCCGCGGAGGCCTCGCTGGTGCCCGGCGTCTCGGTCCTGGGCGTGCGTACCCTGCGGCAGCTGATCGCCGTACTCGCGGACGAACCCGTGCCGGACGAGGAACCCGACGAGGGCCGCCCGGACCCCCTCATGGCGGGACTCCGGCTGCCGGGTGCGGGGGCGGCCACCGGGATGCACACCGCGGGAGCCGCGCAGCAGGACTTGGGCCACGACCTCGCCGATGTGGTCGGTCAGATGGCGGCCCGGACCGCCGTGGAGGTCGCGGCGGCCGGCGGACACCATCTCTTCCTGGAAGGGCCGCCGGGCGCGGGCAAGACGATGCTCGCCGAGCGGCTGCCGGCCATCCTGCCGAAGCTGGCCAGGGAGGAGTCGCTGGAGGTCACGGCGGTCCACTCGATCGCCGGTCTGCTGCCGGTGGGCAAGCCCCTGGTCGACGTGGCGCCCTACTGCGCCCCTCACCACTCGGCCACGATGCAGGCCCTCGTCGGCGGCGGCCAGGGCATCGCACGCCCCGGCGCGGTCTCCCTCGCCCACCGTGGGGTGCTCTTCCTCGATGAGACACCCGAGTTCAGCGGTCAGGCCCTGGACGCCCTGCGGCAGCCGTTGGAGGCCGGGCACGTCGTGATCGCGCGCAGCGCGGGAGTGGTGCGGTTCCCGGCGAAGTTCCTGATGGTGCTCGCCGCGAATCCCTGCCCCTGCGGCCGCTTCTCACGGACGGACGACCTGTGCGAGTGTCCGCCCGCGTCGATCCGCCGCTATCAGGCCCGGCTCTCCGGGCCGCTGCTGGACCGGGTCGACCTGCGGGTCGAGGTCGACCGGGTCACCCGGTCCGAACTGACCCGGCGAGGCGCCCGGGGCGAGTCCACGGCGACGGTGGCCGACCGCGTGCGCTCGGCCAGGGAAAGGGCGGCCGCCCGTCTGCTCGGCACACCCTGGCGGACGAACAGCGAGGTACCGGGGCGCGAGCTGCGCAGCCGGTGGCACGCGGCTCCGGGCGCGATGGACGAGGCCGAGCGCTGCCTGGAGCGGGGAGCGCTGACCGCGCGAGGCCTGGACCGGGTGCTCCGGGTCGCCTGGACCATCGCCGACCTCGTCGGCCACGACCGCCCCGACGCGACGGACGTCACCTTGGGCCTGCAACTGCGCACCGGGGTTCCGCGCGGGGTGCCGATGGCGATCGGGGCCCTGACATGAGGCCCGGGGCCTGCGGCGCGGCGGCGGGTGAGCTATGACCCGCGGTGGCGGGGTGCCGGACACCGAGCGGCTCGACCGGGCCTTCCTGGCCCGTGTCCTCGAACCCGGAGACGAGCTCGGTGGCAGGTGGCTGCGGGAGTTCGGAGCCCGGGAAGTGGCACGGAGGTTCTCCGGGGGCGGGGGACCACTGCCGGACGCTTCGGAGAAGCGGTGGGCGGGACTGTGCGCCCGCGCCGGGCGCGCCGACCCCGAAGGGGACCTCTCCCACGCGAGGGAGGCCGGAGTCCGGTTCCTGGTGCCCGGCGACGGTGAGTGGCCCGGGCAGCTCGATGATCTCGGGGACGGGCGGCCCGTGGGGTTGTGGGTGCGGGGGAAGGCGAATGTGCGGATGTGGGCGCTGCGGTCCGTGGCCGTGGTGGGGGCGCGGGCCTGTACGGAGTACGGGGCGCACATGGCGGCCGTGCTGGGCGCGGGGCTGGCCGAGCGGGGGTGGGTGGTCGTGTCCGGCGGGGCGTACGGGGTGGACGGGGCCGCGCATCGGGGGGTCCTCGGGGCCGGTGGGGCGACCGTCGCCGTGCTGGCCTGCGGGGTGGACCGGCCGTATCCCCGGGGGCACGCGCAGTTGATCGGCAGAATCGCCGAACAGGGGCTCGTGGTGGGGGAGTTGCCACCGGGGGAGCATCCGACGCCGAGCCGGTTCATCCTGCGGAACCGGGTGATCGCCGCGCTCACCAGGGGGACCGTGGTCGTGGAGGCGGCGTACCGCAGCGGCGCGCTGGTCACGGCGCGGGCGGCGCAGCGGCTGGGCCGGTTCACGATGGGCGTGCCCACACCTCTTTCCGGGGGTGCCGCTCTGGCTCCGATCCGGTTCCGGGTGGCCATCGCGGCATAGCGTCACCCGGTCATCTGGCACGAGGCCACGGGGGGTATCTCCCGTGGCCTCTCGTGTGCCCGCCGGGCCGGTGCCCCCGGCGGGGGTCTCATGCGCTCCGAGACCCCACCGAAGCCCGGGACGCCCCTACGCGGCCATAGGCGGCTCCCCCGGGGGGCTCTCGGGCTCCCCGAGGGCGTTCGCGGGCGGCAGCTCGGGCCTGGACGAACCGTCGCCCTTCTTGAAGTCCTCCCACGCGGCGCGTGCCTTTGCGAAGGATTCGAGCAGCTCGGGCACCTGGTCCGCCAGCTTCTTGGCGTAGGTGATCGAGGCGGAGACCACGCCAGCGAGGGCGATGATGAAGAGGATGATGACTGTGCTGTTCACCGATCCTGATCCTGACCTTCCCTGTCATGGGTCGGATCGGGTGCGCAGGCAGCCTCGATCCAAACCCTTCGGTTTGGGTCGAGACACCCGCGCTTGACGCACATCAGCGCAAATGTTCTCGGGTGGGCTGTATGTCAGCCCGGTAGTGCAACGACTGTCAGTGTCAGTGTCAGTGTCAGGCTTCCCGTTGTTGCATTCGGTGCGTCAGGCCCCCTGTCGGACTTGAAAAGGGAGCCCCGAGCGTGAACGGGATAGCGTCCTGGTTTCAGGCAGCGAACGCCCGACCGCCCAGGTGCGAGGGGCCCCTGAGGGGCTCCCGTCGCAATGCTAGCGCACACAGGGCGCCGAGACGCAAAGCACAACGAAGCCCCACCCCAGTCGAGTTGGGGTGGGGGCTGATGGCCGGTCAGGTCAGCGCCGGTCCGGGGTGCCGTTGCCTCGGCAGCGGTAGCACTCGCAGAGCGGCCACCGGTCATCGAGTAGGGGCAGATTCGGCATGGTGTCGACCGACCACTCTCGTGCGCTGACCTCGCGCGTTTCCTTGGTGGCGGCGTCGTACTTGTAGACCCGAATGCTTAACCCGGCCATTGAGGCCCCCTCGTCGCTCTGACCAGCAGGTATCGAGGTATCGCACCTTACCGCGAGATCGCGATATCGCATAAGACTGCGGTAGCGCGGGTGACTGCGTGATCGTACGGTCGAGGAGTGAGTGTCGATCTTGACCGTTCTCGTCCGGTTTGGCGCCAGGTGGCCGAGGTCATCAGCAAGCGGATTGCCGACGGGACCTATCCGCCGGGCAGCCGCGTGCCGGGCATCGTCGAGCTGAGCACAGAGTTCGGCATCGCCGCCAGCACCGCTCAGAAGGCCCTCGCGCATCTGCGCGACACCGGCCAGGTGCGTACCGAGTTGGGCTTGGGCACCTTCGTCGCCGACGCCGAATGAGTGCCGACGGCCGGGCGCAGGTGGTCTTGAAGCGGCTGACTGACTTTCGCGACGTACCCGAGGTGGCCGGTCTGCTTGCCGAGTTCCCTGCAGTCTGACGACGGACGGCGCATCGTCAGCTCCTGCCGCTACGCTGGCAGGAGCTGACGATGCGCCAGTCGCGAACGGGGGCAGGCATGCACGAGTTCCGAGGCAACAGCCAGGGTGAAGGTGTGTCGGTAGGCGGCGAAATTCGGAGTGTCGCCATTGGTGAAAATAGCTCGGTTGTTATCAATACGGGTGACGTTAGGATTCCGCCCCGAAAGGGTTCCCGCCTCGCCGAGCAGCGGCAAAAGTTCCACTTCGACTTCCTGAACCACACGCTGAAGCAGGCTGAGTGGACGTTTCGCCTGAGCGTGTGGTTCATGACCGGTGGTGCCTTGATCATCTTGGCGGGCGGCGTACTTGCGCTGGTTCACGCCGGGAACCCTGACCTCAGCTACCTGCCTCTCGTCACGAGCCTGACCGGTGCGTTGATCACGGTCGGCGGCGGTGCGCTCGCATTGCACTCCAAGCGGACGATGGCCAACCTCACCAAGGCTGCCGAGGACAACGAAGCGAAGATCGATATCGATCACAAGCTTGAGATCGCTACGACCTTCATCGACCGCATTGAAGATCCGCAAGCGAAGGATCGACTAAACGCGGCTGCCGCCATGAAGGCGTTGGGCATGGAGGCCAAGCCCGAGACGATGGTCGATCGCCTGTTGCCGGGGGAGCAGCCCAGAGAGGTCGAGCCGGGGAGCTCAACCACCTGAGACGCGAGGGCGCTGGAAACCAGCGATGGTTTCCGGGGCTCAGTCCTTGTGTCCCCTGATAGTCAGTCGCGCCAGAAAGCGAGTCGGGCCGAGCCTTGCCGCTTGGATCTACGGAACTTGGCTTCACGCTTGATAGCCTCGTTCAGCTTTGCGTCTGCGGCAGTGGCGATCTCGGCCCGCTTCTCGAACTCAGCCCACTTGGCTTCCGCCTTGAGCCGGAGATCATCATCGAGAGGGGCAAGCATCTTCAGGTCGCGCCATTCCAGCAGGGCGACCATCCACCCTTTGAGAGCGTCGAACGACTCGTCGCCGAGCTTGATGACCTCTGGCGAACCGAACATTTCCAACTGGGCTTCGGTGAGACCGAACGCCCTACCCTCGTGGTCGGGGTCGAGTGGTCCCTCGGGGAACGTCTTCTCGCGCAAGACGTCTCGTCGCGTCCGTGACATCGCCCGGCGAGACCGGATGACCTCTGCGTAGGTATCCATGCGGCGGTCCCACAACTTGTGCCGACGGTCACGGCTACGGGCGAACAGATGCGTAAGCAGCACAGCGGCTGTTGCAGCTGCTGCGCCGACCGACGCGGCGATGAGGGTGGCATCCACGGGTTGCAAGGCCATGGCGAGATCCTAGGCCCCGCTACCGGGGAGTTGCCGGTTCGGTGGGCTTACGTGGCTGGCAATGGGCTCAAAGATCGCCTTCCCGCGCATGGCCTTGGCCAACTCCTCGTGCGCTTCCTCCGCCTTGGTCGAGAGCTTCTCAACGTTCGGCCACCGCTTGGTCGTCTCGCGAACCGCTTCGGCGCGCACTTCCTCCTCGTGGCCGGGCCCGGTCCGCTTGTTGTGGACTTGCCACTGGATGAACTCCAACATCCAGTCCCGGAAGGCTTCCCATGCCGCCTGATGAGCCGCCCTCATCTCGGGGGACCCATAGAGCTCAAGGTTGGCGCTGATCTTTGCTATATCGGCTTCCTGGAAAACCTGATCCAGGGAGAGGAACAGGTCGCCCTCCGGGTCCCGCATCGCGTCTCGCCTCTTCTGGGCGAGGTTCCTCTCGTGCCTGAGGGACTCTTCGAAGACTGCGACCTGACGTTCCCACAGTTTGTGATTTCGCTCGCGCTTCAGGGTCGTCTTCTGGACCACCACGGCGACAAGCAACGTCATGAGAGACCCGAACCCCGCTGCGGTGAGCGTGGCTATCACGGGCGTGATTTCCATGGTCGAAGAGCATACGGCCCAGGAGGGTATCTCCGGGGGCCTCTCGCTGGCGGGTACGGCCGGACGCCCCGGAGACCGTAACGGTCTCCGGGGCGTCCGCGCGTTCAGAGCACGCCGAGCACGGTCAGCGTCAGCAGGCACAGGGTTAGGGTGCCGCCAAAGGTGCCGCCTCCGACGAGGACACCGTCACGCTTGCGCGCCCCCGGCTTATGACTGATCCAGCCAGCTCCGATGCCGACGAGCGTTGAGAAGAGGATGCAGGTGACGATCACCAGCACCTTGACGCCGAGAGAGAGGTTCACGGTCCGAATACCTTTCTGGTGATCGGACCGGGTGTCAGACCTCAGCCCGACCACCACGTGACACACGTGTGGTCTTGCTGAGGCCCACCGACGTCTGGGGCTCATGGGGGGGGTGGCCTGGCCAAAGCCGCTAGGTACCCGCTTCTCCCTTTTAGGCTGGCATCGCGTGCGTACTCGGGACATGCTTTGTCCGTGACCAGGAACGTCGGGTCCAGGCTCGCTGCGTGCTGCGTGGTGGGGGCACTGCCCCCTGCAGTCGGCAACTCTAGCGCAGCGCAGGGTGTTTGACCGGGAGAAGGGTCTGAGGACAGAGACGGTATCTCCCGCGCCCTCGTGCTGGCGGGCACGGCCGGACGCCCCGGGCGGAGGCTCCAGGCGCTCCCGTACCCCATGGGAGGCCGCCGCTGGGTATGCCCGCGCCCGCAGGCCAGGCCGCCGGACGCCCGGAGTCATGTTGAGACCCCAGGTGACGGCCGGCGGTCACCTCCCGTGTTGAGCACGACCACGACTCGTGAATGTCCGGGAAGGCCGCCGACGGCATCAGGGGACTTGCTCCACAAGCAAATAGACGCAGCGCGAACCCCCGTGGTGGACTGGGTGCAGCCGGGCGGCACAGCCCCCGGTCAGGGCCTCACCTGACGGCATCGGTGACGTGACCCGAAGATCCCGCCGTGTTCGGCAACCCCAGTCCACATCTCCGACGGGATTTGCCATGCCTGCACGCACATTCAGCCCTGACGCGCTGCGCCAGATCCGGCGCGACCGTGGCGTGTCTCAGCGAAGGCTCGCCACCTCGCTGGGCCTCCACAACACCGCCATCTCGGCGTACGAGAACGGCCACCGTCGCCCCGACGTCCAGACCCTGGCCACCATCGCCGATGTCCTCGGCGCACGGATGGACGACTTCGTCCGGTCGGCGGCTGCGTGATGGACATCAAGGACGCGCGCCCCATGACGGAGTCCGAGCGTAAGCGGCTCCTCCGTCTGCTCTTCGGCAAGCGCACTGAGACGCAGCCGAAGTAACCCACCCCCAGACACACCTCGACCCCCCGGCAGTGGCGACCAACCGAACCGAGGGGCCGTAGAGAAGGCGGTATCCGCAATGACCAACACCACCACGGAATCACGGGATTTGGACCGGGCGCAAGTGGCGTCCGAACCGATTGGCCTGGTCTGGGCCGAGTACGCCGAGCAGGGTCTTCAGGTCTTCCCCATCAAGCGCGGTGACAAGAACCCGGGCGATATGGGCATCTACTGGAAGCGCGACTGGAACGCGCTCGGTCGGCGGACGTTCCCCGAGATGGCAGCCACGTACAGCACGTGCACGTTCAGGGGTCACGGCCTCTGGCTGTCGACCGGTCAGGTCTCGAAGCGCGTGGTCCTGGATCTCGACAAGCCCGGGGCTGAGACCCACTGGCGTGAGCTGCTCGGTGAGGTCGTCTTCAACCGTGCTCTCAAGGTGACGTCCGGCAAGGGCAAACACCTTCACTTCCGCATCCGTGAGGACGACGAACGCGCGTGGCCGAGTCACTCGGACAACGAGATTGGCTACGACTTCCGAGCCGACGGAACCGGAATCGTGATGCCTCCGAGCTTCCACAAGTCAGGACGTCGGTACGAGTGGGCAGGTGGCGAGCTGATGGACGCGCCGGAGTGCCTCCGCAAGGAGAACCAGCCGAAGGCGGACAAAGTCCACGGCGGTAGCAACGGGCGAGGACGCGGCCGAGCAGCGCAGGATCTGATGCTCGACTTCGCGACGGGTGAGCGCGGTAACAACTGGCTCACCCGGGTCTCCGGCACTATGGCGCTCTCGTTCCACTCGTACGAAGTGTACGAAGCGGTCCTGACCAACATCAACCAGGCGAGTGCGTACCCGATCGATCACGACTCGTTCAAGAAGACCATCGACTCCGTGTGGAACTCGGAGCAGGAGAAGAACCAGATGCCGAACCCGGACAGCCCCGTCCCGGTCGCCAGGCGGCTTAACGAAGACCTGTGGACCTTCGACGGCCAGCTCACATTGCGTCGCTGGCGCGGCTCGTGGGTCAAGTGGACCGGATCACACTGGGACCACGTCGAAGACCAGAGCGTTACTGCTGACATCCAGAATCGCCTGGAGCACGCCGTGTACGACAAAGCAGAAAACGGCGAAGTCAAGACGCTCAGCTGGGAGCCCAACACCGCCCGAGTGCGTGACGTGGCAAACGCCGTGCGCAACATCAACTTGCTGCCTAAGGAGGTCGACACAGGCGACTGGCTTGACCACCGGGGCTGTGGGCAGGTGGTCGCGTTCCAGAACGGTCTTCTCGACATCAAGACCCGCACGATGTCCCCGGCCACCCCCGCCTTCTTCTCCATGACCTCGCTCCCATTCGAGTACGAGGAGACCGACGAGCAGCCGGGCGAGTGGCTCAAGTTCCTGGACAGCGTTCTGCCGGACGACGCCGACGCCATCAAGGTCATTCAGGAGTGGTTCGGTTACATCCTGTCGGGCCGTAACGACCTGGAGAAGTTGCTGCTGTTGGTCGGCCAGACCCGCTCCGGCAAGGGCACCATTCAGAAGGTTCTCAGCGCTCTGCTTGGTGGAAGGCAGAACATCGCGGGCATGACGATGTCGGCTTTCACGACGAACTTCGGCCTTGCTCCTATGGTCGGCAAGACGTTGGCTGTCGTAGGTGACGCCCGAACCCCGAAGCGCGACCGAGAGACGATCGTCGAGCGATTCTTGGCCATCACCGGCCGAGACCCGATCCAGATCGACCGCAAGAACCGCGAAGCGTTCGACGGCGTGCTCAACACCCGAATCATGCTGATGTCCAACGAGACGCTCTCGCTGCCGGACCCATCGGGGGCTCTCCCCAACCGGTTCATCACGGTCGAGTTCAAGCAGAGTTTCTTGGGCCGGGAGGATCTCGGCCTGTTGGACCGCCTATTCAAGGAAGTTCCGGCCATCCTGCGTTGGTCCCTCGACGGCATCGACCGGCTCGCCGAGCAGGGTCGATTCACCGAGCCTGACTCGTCCAAGAGCGTGCGGGCCGAAATGAACGCCAACTCGTCCAAGGTGAAGGAATTCGCCGAAGACCGAATGGAGTTCGGGCCGGACAAGAACATTCCGGTGCTGGACCTGTTCGACGAGTACACGGCCTGGTGCAAGCTCCGGGGCCTCAATGGCGGTTCCTCTGACACCTTCGGTACGCAACTTTCGGCAGCGTTCCGGGGCAAGTTCAAGAAGACTCGTCCCACCATCAACGGTCTTCGCATCCAGGTGTACACCGGCATGACGTTGAGGAAGACCGCCGACTAGCGGCCAGCGGTCACGCCCCCCGTCATACCTGCCAACCGTAGGTATGACGGGGGCGGTTTTGTATTTGGGCCACAGAGGGCGCATTACGGGGTGCTGTCATACCTCCGTCATACCTGCTGTCATACCTCCGTCATACCTGCTGTCATACCTGGCCGTACTTGCTCTCTAGGAAAAATGCCCGGCGGGAGGGGGTGCCGTCATACCCGTCATACCTGTCATACCTCCTGCGGAAATCTAGAAGAAATAGAGGGTGGAGCCCCTCTCTCCGTACGGAAAGCACGGTGTGCAGCTAGGTATGACGGGTATGACCGGGGTGCCAATACGGGGGTGACGGGGGTGGCCAGCGCACGCCCTTGGCGGGTCAAGGAGGCCGGGGCCCGGGACGGTACTCCGGAGGGCACGAGAGAGGCCCGGCGGCACGAGGGCCCCGGGGCGGGCCCGGAGGCCACGGGAGATATCGCCGGAGGCCGGGATGACACCAGAGCGCGCGGCAGGTGGCCCGGGGGAGCGCAGGCCGGACGGCCAGTCACGAGAAGTTTCAGGTCGATAGCCGGAAGTAAGGCCGGCCGTCACCTTGCCGCCAACACGCAGGAGCCCCAACCAGACCCGACGGCTGGTTGGGGCTCGCTGCTTCTCGGGTGAGGTCCACCCGAGGGAGGGAAGTGGTGGACCCAAAACTTCCCATCCCTGACACTCCCCAGAAAAGCACCCCGGGAAAGCCACGTCTATTTGCTTTGAAAGCAACCCCCGGAATGGTATTACGAGGGCCATATGTGGGGGGTTTTAATTGGGGTATGGACAGGGCGAAAACAGGCCCGGTGTTCTCAGGTCAGAAGCTCAAGAAAGCCCGCACGGCGCGGGGGCTGACGCAGGCGCAGGTGGCCGCCCGAATGAACATTGGCAGCGTCTACATCAGCCAGTGGGAGAACGACCGCCACGCGCCGAACGGCGTAAACGCGATGCTTCTACTGAGGGCTCTCGGATGCGAAATGGAGGAGGTGACGGAGTGAGTGAATTCGAGGCGTTGCCGGAAGAGGGCGACCCCTGGTGGGCAATGGTCATGACGCCTCACGGCTTGGTGCCCGTCAGGGTGGCGAGCTTCCTCGTCACCGAAGAGGGCGTGACGGCGGGGCTGGCCGAATTGAAGGGCGTCGACACGAGCCCCGAAAAGGTCACCACACTTTGCCGGATGAGCCGCGACGAGGCGTGGGCGCAGGTGGCCGAATGGAGCCAGAAGCGCGACCACGCGGTAATCCGGGAACGGGGGACCGCGTCGTGATCATGCCTGCGGACGGGATGACTTGGGCGCTCGGGCACCATCCCCGGCACGGGCTGGTGGTTGGCAAGGTGACCGGCTGGCGTATCACCCGCAGGGGTGTCAAGGCGGTAATCAATTACGAACGAGTGCCGCACGGATGGCAGCCCGAAAAGATCCTGCGAGGGACGCCGACCGAAATCGCCGAGGTGGCTTGGCTGATGGAAAGGGCGGATCTCGCGGGGGTGAAGACCAAAGAGCAGTACATCAGCGAAGCGGTCATCACGCTGCTGGAGTAAGTCTCTGTGTGGACTGGACGGAGCGGGCAGACGCCTCGCGTGTGCGCATGAGGCCGCTAAAAAGCTGACCCCAAGTGTGACTGGTCAAAAACCGGCGGAGCCTCGCGCGCACGCGCGCGGACTCATCGTTGACCTAAACGAATAGGAATGAAATCAAAATGACGAACCGTGAATTCAGCGAGATCGTGCAGGGACCGATGACCCCGGACGGGCCGAGTGTGGAGGAGATCCGGGCCATGCGGCACGGACCCGGCAGCTTCGTCCGGCCGGATCTACGGGCCCCCATGGGGTCCGCCGTGATCGAGGGCGTGGTCGTGGCCGGGGACGGCACGATGACCGAGGAGCAGGCCGACCAGATCCGGAAAGACGCCGGGATCGGGCGCGAGAACGCCCACGCCGGACAGGCCGCCAAGTCGTACACCGAGCACCGGGATCGGGTCACCGGCCAGGCGATCCGGACCTACGGGGACGGCCGCACCGAGGTGGTGGACGAGAGCCGCCCGGCAGACCGGGTGCGCGGCCGGGGATAGCCGCTCCGGGGCGGGACGGCCCTACGGACGGCCTCTCGCCCCGCCGGGGCCCACGGGGCCCGGCCAGCCCACGAGAGATCCAGGGCGAGCCACGGAGAGCCGCAGCCAGAGCGGTACGCACAACGGGCGTCAGCCCACCCATTCCGCACACCACCCGAGACACACGAGAAGAGGAACCATGACCAACACAGACGACCTGATGAGCCGCGCCCGGCAGGTCCTCGCCGACGAGGAGTCCGCCCGGCTCCAGGCCAAGGCCACCGAGCTGGCGACCGCCGACGAGCGTGCCCGGCTGGAGGCCGAGCGCCAGACCCAGCGCGAGAAGCTCAGGGCGGAAGCCGAGGCCGCCTTGTCGGCCGAGGGCGTCACGCTGCCCGACCTGGCCAACAAGTTCGATGCGACGGTGGCCGCCCTGGCCGACCTGGCCGAAGCCGCCTGCACCCGCAACGCCCTGGTCCGGCAGCACGCGACTGCCCTCCCGAACGCGCAGAGGATCCCCGAGCGTGAGCTGCTGGCACGCGCGACCGCTCAGGCCGCCAGCAAGGTCTGTGGTCGAGAGCCCGATCTCGGACGGCTGATCACGAGCCTGAACGCCGACGGCGGACCTCTGTGGCGGACCACGGCCGTGGAGAACGCCCGGCGGTCGTAGATCCGGATCAGGTCCACCCGGTCTTGCCGACCGAGCAACGTCCGGTCGGGATCTGGGAGTTGAGATCCGACCCAGATCCCGACCGGATCGGCCCGACCTTGACGACCGAGCAAGCCAGATCCGGCCCGACCCCCGGACCACCTTGCCGACTACGCAAGCCAGATCCGGCCCACGCGCGCCAACCCTCAACATGACCGCCGGCCACCACCCGTAATCGCCAAATCAACGTGACGTGACATCAGGAGTCGATATGCAAGCGCGAATCATCGAGGCGTCCAGGGAGATGGTCGGCTCGTCGATGATGTACAACCCCGACGGCATGATGCAGATCGGCCACGACTTCGCGCAGATGCCGGAATTCATCGGCAACTTGGCCACCGCGCTTCAGTACATGACGCGTCAGGTCCAGGAGGGCGACACCCCCATGGACGCCGCGATCGTCGACATGGTCAAGTCCCTGCACGCTGGCATTCTCAAGGCCGCCCACCAGGCCGAGGACCTGAAGCCGATGTTCGAGGCGCATCACGCCGACGACATAAAGCGAATCCGCGAGCCTCGCCGCAACGAACACTACTGGGACGTGGCCAACAATCGGGACTACCTGGGTCGGTGACCTGCGGATATTCCTCGTGACGAATGGAAAATGGAACATGGAACTGGAACACCCCCGGACGCCCCCTCTGGCCGGGCGCGGGGCCGCTGGGGGGGTGGTCTCCCCCTGTTCCATTTTCCAGTTCCAATCACGGCGAGTGGTCATAACGGGCCGTGAATGGCGGTGCGGAAAGAGGTCTCGACCCGCCTATTCTGCGCACCTTTTTAGATTCGGCTAAATTTCAGGAATTGTGCGGCACGCAAATCCCGTGATTCGATTTTCTCAGCAATTCCGGACAGGCCGGAATTCGGGGAATTCAGGGAGCACGAAATGGCCGCCAACACCACCGCCGCGAAGACCGCCCAGGCCGAGCCCGTCGCCTGCACCTGCTCGCAGTTCGCCACCGCTGACGGCCGCACCACCGGCTGCGCGGCGGAGACCAAGCGCCAGTTCGCTCCGGGCCATGACGCCAAGCTGAAGTCGTTCCTGATCAAGGCGGGGGCCGACGGCACCGAGGTCATCCGGACGGTGGACGGCATCGCCAGCTCCGCCGACGCCTCCACCCACGCGGCCAAGTTCGCGTTCGCCCACATGGTCGCCGCTGGCGTGAAGCGCGCTGAGACCAAGGCCGCCGAGAAGGCCGAGCGCGCCGCAGCCCGCGCCGCCCGCAAGGTCGCCCCCAAGGCGAAGGCTCCCGCCAAGGTCACGGCCAAGGTAGGTCGCGCGACCTTCACCGGCCACATGGACGGCGACCACTTCGTCTACGAGGTGAAGGGCAAGGAGCGCCGCACCCTCAAGTTCCAGACCGTCTGACCGACCCGCCCCGCCGGGCGGTCGGCTGAGGCCGCCCGGCTCCCCTGAGGAGCCCCAGTGTTCAAGATCCAGTACCGCAACCCCGCCGGGCGCGTGGTCACCGCCCAGCACCACTCCCGCGACGAGATCCAGCGGCTGGCCAACAAGGCCGTGGCCGCCTGCCCCGAGACGCACGCACTGAAGGTGCGCGAACTTGCCGCCGACGAGGCCAGCGGCGACTTCGTTTGGGTCGACTGCACGGCCTACTTCGCCCGCTGATGAACGAGCCCGGTCGGGGTCGCACCCCCGACCGGGCCGCAGTGCTGAGAGATTGAGGAACCCAGCGTGAGCAAGCAAAGCATGCGAGCCGCCATCCTGGAGCGGGTCAGCACCGAGGAGCAGACGCGCGGCTATGGCCTCGACGTCCAGGACGACGCCTGCCGGGCGTACGTCGAGGGCAAGGGCTGGCGGCTGCACGACATCTATAAGGACGAGGGTGTCAGCGGCTCCCTGACCAAGCGTCCCGGCTTCGATCGGCTGATGGCCGACGTGAAGGCCGGACTCATTGACGTGGTCGTGGTCCACAAGTTCGACCGGGTGGGCCGGACGGGTCGGGCGTTCTGGCGGTGGATCTGGCAGCTCGAAGACCTCGAAACCGCGATCGTGTCGGTCACCCAGGACATCGACACCACCACCACGCACGGCAAGTTCATGTTGCAGCAGTACGCGGCCATCGCGGAGATGGAGTACAACCTGATCCGCGAGCGCACCCAAGGCGGGTTGCAGAAGAAGGCCGAGGCGGGCGGGTGGCCGGGTGGCGCACCGCCCTACGGCTACCGGATCGAAGGCAAGGGCAAGCGCGGGTCGTTCCTGGTCGTCGACGAGCACGAGGCCGCCATCCTCAAGGCCGCCCGCAAGATGGCCGTCGATGAGGGGCTGAACACGCGAGAGATGGCCCAGCGGCTCAACGCGCTGGAGATGGTCACGCGGTCGGGCAAGCCTTGGTCGCACTCCAACCTGCGGGCCAAGCTCCTGTCTGACTCGACCCTCAAGGCGATCGTGACCTTCCGGAACCCCAACCGTGCGCACGCCGGACACGGTGCGGCCCTTAATAAGGACGGCACGGCCAAGCACGGCGCAACGGTCACGATCAAGCTTGACCCGATCTTCACGCCGGAGGAAGTGGCCGACCTCAGCACGGCCATGGGGCGACTCGGCAACGGCAAGCCCAAGCCGAAGCCGCACGGCTACCCCCTCTCGAAGCGCATCGTCGGCCACTGCGGCGCTTACTACGTCGGCTTGAAGCGCACAGGCCGGGCGGGGCGGTGGTACCGGTGCACGGGCAAGGCGCAGAAGTACCCGGGCGACCCGCAGTGCTCGTGTGACGTGGTCGATGCCGACGCCGTCGAGGCCGCTGTGTGGGGCGATGTGGTCGGCTTGCTGAGCGACCCGGATCGCCTCAAGGCCATGGCGGCTGAATGGGTCGGCATGGCCGCTGGCGACCAGACCAACCACGCCGACCGCATCGGCGACCTGGACCGCCAGATCAAGGAGCGCGAGCGGGCCATCACCACCACGGTCACCGATTACGCCAAGGCAGGGCTACCGGCGGTCGCCGTGGCCGCTGCGACCCGCGCGCTGACCGAGGAACTGGAACAGCTCCAGGCGATGCGCAACGAGGCCACGGCGTGGCTGGAGGAGACCGAGGCCGCTGGGCAGCGAGCGCATGACCTTGCCGCCCTGGCCACCGTCGCCCGTGAGCGCCTGGCCGACATGACCTCGGCTGAGCAGGGCGAGGTGCTGGCGCTGCTGGACGTGAAGGTCACCATCACCGGCCCGATCCCGCGACCCCGGGTCGGTCTGGCCTGCTCCATGGCGGGGTGGTTCAAAGCGAACGGGCGGCTCGTGCCGGACGAGCTGACCGACGAGGCATGGGCGCTGGCTGAGCCGATCGTCAAGGCGTGGGAGCCGCCGAACCACCGCATGCGCCCCGGTCGCGTGATGCTCGACGCGATGTTCCACAAGGCGCGCACGGGCGTTCTGTGGGAGGAGCTTCCTGAGCGGTTCGGCCTGTGGAAGGGCATCCACTCCCGTTACAAGACCTGGCGCAACTGCGGGGTCTGGGACGAGATCATGGCCGCCCTGCCCGACACGGGTCAGCCCGTGTGGACTGCGCCCCTGGTGCCGCCGCTGCGCGTTGAGGGACGCGTGGACCCGCGCGCCTTCACGGACGCGGATATCCAGGAAGAAGAGGTGTCCGCCGGAACAGGTCTCCCGGGCCCCGCGACCTCCGCCCTCTCGGCCGGCGTGCACGAACTGCTGCGGGGTGACGCCGTGCTCGTGACCGACGCCGCCGAAGTCGTCGAGCTGGTGGGTGACATGGGAGAGCTGGCGCCCGACCGACGGGGGCCCGTCCTCCCCCGTGACCTGCTGGAACCCGGCGCGCGGCAGGTTCTCGCCGCGCTGCCGGGGCGGGGGGCCGTGCCCGCCGACGAGGTCGCCCGGGGCGCGGGCACAACCGTGGACGACGCGGTCGGGAGACTGTACGAACTCCGCGCACTCGGATACGTCGAACGACACGGCGACGGCTGGAAGTTGACACGCCAGGCGATGATCTCGGTCTCCTCCGATCGGAGGCCGGGTTGACCGGGTGTGTTCGGCCGTACGGGGGAACGCCGACAGCCTTGTGGTTTCCGGCAGTTGGCGTCCCGGCCCGGTCACACAGGGCGAGCGGCGTGCCCCCGCGGGGCGTCCAGCGGAACGTATCTGCGCACCGGCGATCCGCCGACCTTCGCGCACTGCGACTCCTCAGTCACGCTACGCTCACGAGGATTCCGACTCAGGACAGGCAACTCGACATCAGACCGACAGCTCACCCAGGCACCCCCAGTTCACGGCAGAACGGCACAAGGCGACGAATGCCCCAGCACACCTCCGGGTCTGACCGGGCGGCGGTTCCCTCCGCCGCTCGCGGCACCGTGCGCCCGCCCGCCCCCTCGACACTCGACGAGCTGTGGCGGACGTACAAGACGACGGGCGACGAACGGCTGCGCGAGCAGTTGATCCTGCACTACTCACCGCTGGTGAAGTACGTCGCGGGCCGGGTGAGCGTCGGCCTGCCGGCCAATGTCGAGCAGGCCGATTTCGTCTCCTCCGGGGTCTTCGGGCTGATCGACGCGATCGAGAAGTTCGACATCGACCGGGAGATCAAGTTCGAGACGTACGCGATCACCCGGATCCGGGGCGCCATGATCGACGAGCTGCGCGCGCTGGACTGGATCCCCCGGTCGGTGCGGCAGAAGGCGCGCAACGTGGAGCGGGCCTACGCCACGCTGGAGTCACGGCTCAGACGCACCCCGAGCGAGGGCGAGGTCGCCGCCGAGATGGGGATCGCGGTCGACGAACTCCACGCGGTCTTCAGCCAGTTGTCGCTGGCGAACGTGGTGGCGCTGGAGGAGCTGCTGCATGTCGGAGGCGAGGGCGGCGACCGGCTGAGCCTGATGGACACGCTGGAGGACACCGCCGCCGACAACCCGGTCGAGGTCGCCGAGGACCGGGAGCTGCGCCGCTTCCTGGCCCGGGCCATCAACACACTGCCCGAGCGGGAGAAGACCGTCGTCACGCTGTACTACTACGAGGGCCTCACCCTCGCGGAGATCGGGAACGTGCTGGGGGTCACCGAGAGCCGGGTGAGTCAGATCCACACGAAGTCGGTGCTGCAGCTGCGGGCGAAGCTGGCGAGTTTCGGCCGTTGATCCGGTGGGATCTGGCCGGATGTCGTGTGCGTCCGCTGTGTGCGTCCGCCGTGCGCGCCCACCTGCTGTCCGCAGTGTGCGTGCCGGCTTCGGCGGGGTGGGCGGGGGCTCGTCGGGGGAAGGCACTCCCGTGGGCCGCGGTCCGTCCGTAGAGTGGTTGACGTGCCAAGGATTCGAGCGGCCTCCGTGGCCGAGCACCGGTCGATGCAGCGAGCCGCCCTGCTGGACGCGGCGCGGTCCCTGCTGTCCGAGGGTGGGACGGAGGCGTTGACGTTCCCGGCGCTCGCCGAGCGTACGGGGCTGGCGCGGTCGTCCGTGTACGAGTACTTCCGGTCGCGGGCCGCCGTGGTCGAGGAGCTGTGCGAGGTCGACTTCCCCGTCTGGGCGGCGGAGGTCGAGGCGGCCATGGCCTCGGTCGAGAAGCCCGAGGGCAAGGTCGAGGCGTACGTCCGCAAGCAGTTGGAGCTGGTCGGGGACCGGCGGCATCGGGCCGTGGTGGCGATCTCGGCGAGTGAGCTGGACGCCGGGGCGCGGGAGAAGATCCGGGCCGCGCACGGGGGGCTCGTCGCGATGATCGTGGAGGCGCTCGCGGGGCTCGGGCAGGCGGAGCCGCGGTTGGCGGCGATGCTGTTGCAGGGGGTTGTGGACGCGGCCGTGCGGCGTATCGAGCTGGGGGCCGCCGAGGATCCCTCCGCGATCACTGAGGCTGCCGTGGGCATGGCTCTGCGGGGTGTGCGGGGCTGAGGTTGCGGCGCCTGCTTTGGGGCTGAGCCCTCGTGGTTCGGCGCCCTCCGCTGGGGCTGGGCGGGGGCGGGTCCGCTGCTCGGCGGTTGCGAGGTACCGCCTGCGCCCACCCGTGCCGCCCCAGCGGCACGATTGCCCGCAGTTGAATGCGGCGGTGGCGCGGCTACGCCGGTACCGGTAGTAGGCGGGACGGGCCCCTCCGTAGGAGCCACGGGGGCAGTAGCGACAGTGGGTTCAGGTAGGTGTCTCCTCTGCGCAGGCCCCAGTGGAGGCAGGCTGTCGGGCAGTGGGAGGGGGTGGCCTCCAGGGTGCCCAGGAGGGCGCCCGCTGTTACCTCGTCGCCCTTCTTCACCGAGGGCCGGACCGGTTCGTAGGTCGTGCGCAGGGGTGGTTCGCCCGTGCCGGTCAGTTCGACGGCGATGACTCCTCGGCCCGCGACCCGGCCCGCGAAGGACACCCGGCCCGGCGCGACCGCGCGTACCGGGGAGCCGGCGGGGGAGGACAGATCGACGCCCCGGTGGCCTCGGGCGTAGGGGGTCGGGGGCGGGTCCCAGGAGTGGATCACCAAGGGGCGCAGGCCCACCGGCCAGGCGCGGCCGACGGCGGGTACGGGCTCGTCGGTGCCCGGTGGTCCCGGGGCCGCGCGGGGTGCCGTCGTCCAGGCCGTGGCCAGGAGTGCCGAGGTCAGGCACAGCAACAGGGCAAGCCAAAGACGCGCACGTCGTCGGGTCGTTCGCTCGTGGGGCATCTCGTGAGACATGGGGGAAGCGTCGCGCGGATGGCGCGATCATGGCCGGGATCTGTGGAGTACTCGTCGGTTGTGGATATCGGCGTCACCCGGGGCCTCGCGGGTCCCGTACACTTCTGATGGCGATCCGGGTCACCGGGTCGACTTCGCACGCCCCGGTACGAGGTCCGTCAGATCCGTCGGACGGTCCGTATCAGCGCCCCTCGGTCCTTCGTGGCAACGGCGCATCGCGGGCGTCAGGCGCGGGAGCCGTCCGGTTCCCGCGGCACAACCGAGAAATACAAGGAGAACGGCCATGGCCGTCGTCACGATGCGGGAGCTGCTGGAAAGCGGCGTCCACTTCGGTCACCAGACCCGTCGTTGGAACCCGAAGATGAAGCGCTTCATCTTCACGGAGCGCAACGGCATCTACATCATCGACCTGCTCCAGTCGCTGTCGTACATCGACCGCGCCTACGAGTTCGTCAAGGAGACCGTCGCCCACGGCGGCACGGTCATGTTCGTCGGCACGAAGAAGCAGGCGCAGGAGGCGATCGCCGAGCAGGCGACCCGCGTCGGCATGCCCTACGTCAACCAGCGCTGGCTGGGCGGCATGCTCACCAACTTCTCCACCGTCTACAAGCGGCTGCAGCGCCTCAAGGAGCTCGAGCAGATCGACTTCGAGGACGTCGCGGCCTCGGGTCTGACCAAGAAGGAGCTCCTGGTCCTCTCGCGTGAGAAGGCCAAGCTGGAGAAGACCCTCGGCGGTATCCGCGAGATGCAGAAGGTGCCCAGCGCCGTCTGGATCGTGGACACCAAGAAGGAGCACATCGCGGTCGGCGAGGCCCGGAAGCTCAACATCCCGGTCGTCGCCATCCTCGACACCAACTGCGACCCCGACGAGGTCGACTACAAGATCCCCGGCAACGACGACGCGATCCGCTCCGTCACGCTGCTCACCCGTGTGATCGCCGACGCGGTCGCCGAGGGCCTCATCTCCCGCTCGCGTGTCGCGACCGAGGGCAAGGGCGACAAGGCCGCCGGCGAGCCGCTGGCCGCGTGGGAGCGCGACCTGCTCGAGGGCGAGAAGAAGGCCGACGAGGCTCCGGCCGCCGCTGAGGCTCCGGCTGCCGCCGAGGCCCCCGCCGAGACCGAGGCTCCGGCCGAGGCCGCTGCCGAGGCCCCCGCCGCCGAGGCCGAGGCGCCCGCCGCCGAGGCTCCGGCCGCGGACGCCGAGCAGGCCTGACCTTCACGGTCGTAGCGCTGTCGAGATGACGGCGGGTGGCGCCGAGCGCGCCACCCGCCGTTCATCCACAGCCCGTAGATCTTCGGCGGGCGCCCGCCCTACGAGCGGCGGCGGACGCCGACTTCGAGACTTCGAACTCCGAGAAGAGATTCACAGATCATGGCGAACTACACCGCCGCTGACGTCAAGAAGCTCCGTGAGCTCACCGGCGCCGGCATGATGGACTGCAAGAAGGCCCTGGACGAGGCCGAGGGTAGCGTCGACAAGGCCGTCGAGGCCCTGCGCATCAAGGGCCAGAAGGGCGTCGCCAAGCGCGAGGGTCGCTCCGCCGAGAACGGCGCCGTGGTCTCCCTCATCGCCGACGACAACACCTCCGGTGTCCTGGTCGAGCTGAAGTGCGAGACGGACTTCGTCGCCAAGGGCGAGAAGTTCCAGGCCGCCGCGAACGCGATCGCCGCGCACGTCGCCGCGACCTCCCCGGCCGACCTGGAGGCCCTGCTCGCCTCCGAGATCGAGGCCGGCAAGACCGTCCAGGCGTACGTCGACGAGGCCAACGCCAACCTCGGCGAGAAGATCGTCCTCGACCGCTTCGCGCAGTACGCGGACGGTTTCGTCTTCGCCTACATGCACCGCACCATGCCCGACCTGCCCCCGCAGATCGGTGTCCTGGTCGAGCTGGACAAGGCCGACGCCGCCGTGGCCAAGGGCATCGCCCAGCACATCGCCGCCTTCGCGCCGAAGTACCTCTCCAAGGAGGATGTGCCGGCCGACGTCGTCGAGTCCGAGCGTCGCGTCGCCGAGGAGACCACCCGCGCCGAGGGCAAGCCCGAGGCCGCCCTGCCGAAGATCGTCGAGGGTCGCCTCAACGGCTTCTTCAAGGACGCCACGCTGCTCGGCCAGCCGTACGCGCTGGACAACAAGAAGTCCGTCCAGAAGGTCCTGGACGAGGCCGGTGTCACCCTGAAGCGCTTCACGCGCATCAAGGTCGGCATCTGAGTCCGTTACGCGACGGGCGCCCGGCCCCGATAGGGTCGAGTGCAGTCGTTCGCGTACGCACGCCACGTGCGCGCGTGACGCGCGACGGACGACAGCGGATCTGACGAGGAGGCCATTGCCGCGCATGGGATGCGAACACCACCCCACCGGCAATGGCCTTCTTCGTATGTGCGACAGGTAAAGAGGCGAATCTCCATGACCACCAAGCCCGAGAAGAGCGACGAAAGCAAAGCGGAACGCGGCCGGTTCATGCTGAAGCTGTCCGGAGAGGCGTTCTCCGGGGGCGGTGGCCTCGGCGTCGACCCGGACGTGGTGCACGCCATCGCCCGGGAGATCGCGGCCGTCGTGCGCGACGGAGCGGAGATCGCGGTCGTCATCGGCGGCGGCAACTTCTTCCGCGGCGCCGAACTCCAGCAGCGCGGCATGGACCGTGCCCGCTCCGACTACATGGGCATGCTCGGTACGGTCATGAACTGCCTCGCCCTCCAGGACTTCCTGGAGAAGGAGGGCATCGACAGCCGCGTCCAGACCGCCATCACCATGGGCCAGGTCGCCGAGCCGTACATCCCGTTGCGCGCCGTGCGTCACCTGGAGAAGGGCCGCGTGGTCATCTTCGGCGCCGGTATGGGCATGCCGTACTTCTCCACCGACACCACCGCCGCCCAGCGCGCTCTGGAGATCGACGCCAAGGCGCTGCTGATGGGCAAGAACGGCGTGGACGGGGTCTACGACTCCGACCCCAAGACCAACCCGGACGCGGTCAAGTTCGACTCCCTCGGCTACGGCGAGGTCATCACCCGGGAGCTGAAGGTCGCCGACGCCACCGCGATCACGCTCTGCCGTGACAACAAGCTCCCGATCCTCGTGTTCGAGCTTCTCAAGGCGGGCAATATCGCGCGGGCCGTCAAGGGTGAGAAGATCGGCACTCTCGTGGGTGATCAGGGAAGCCGGGCCTGACCGGGTCCTTCCCCTGCCCGGGGGACGGAGCCTGACCGGGGGGATGGACAATGTCCTGCCGGTCGGGAACCGTGCAGGAACAAGACGCGACGCAGCCGGCCGCCGACCAGACCAAGAACAGCTGCCGGGCCTACTCAAGACACGCAGGAGCAAGTGGTGATCGAAGAGACCCTCCTCGAGGCCGAGGAGAAGATGGAGAAGGCCGTCGTCGTCGCCAAGGACGACTTCGCCGCGATCCGCACCGGTCGTGCGCACCCGGCGATGTTCAACAAGATCGTGGCCGACTACTACGGTGCGCTGACGCCGATCAACCAGCTGGCCTCGTTCTCGGTGCCGGAGCCGCGCATGGCCGTGGTGACCCCGTTCGACAAGACCGCCCTGCGCAACATCGAGCAGGCGATCCGCGACTCCGACCTGGGCGTCAACCCGAGCAACGACGGCAACATCATCCGAGTGGTGTTCCCCGAGCTGACCGAGGAGCGCCGCCGCGACTACATCAAGGTCGCCAGGAGCAAGGCCGAGGACTCCAAGGTGTCCATCCGCGCGGTCCGCCGCAAGGCCAAGGACGCGATCGACAAGCTCGTCAAGGACGGTGAGGTCGGCGAGGACGAGGGCCGTCGTGCGGAGAAGGAGCTCGACGACACCACGGCGAAGTACGTCGCCCAGGTGGACGAGTTGCTCAAGCACAAGGAAGCGGAACTCCTCGAGGTCTGATGAACGACTCTTCCTGGGGAGCGCCGCCACAAGCCGGGTACTGGGCGCCGACCGACCGGGGACCTGTCCAGGGGCACGCCCCGGCGGGTCCCCCGTACGATGCGCCTGAGGCCCAGCAGACTCGGCCCATGCCCATCGTGCCCGACGTACCCGCGCATGGCGGGAACCAGGACGACGACCGGGGGGCCGCTCGGCAGGCCGGCCCCCCGTTCCGCGACGAGACGCCGTCGGCGCACCCCCACGGGGAGGCGCCGCAGAAGCCGGAGCCCATGCCCGACGCCCCGCAGCCCGCCCCGCAGAAGAAGAGCGCGGGTCGTGACCTCGGCGCCGCCATAGGGGTCGGCGTCGGGCTCGGCGTGGTCATCGTCGCCTCGCTGTTCATCGTCAAGGCTGCCTTCGTCGGCGTGATAGCGGTGGCCGTGGTGGTCGGGTTGTGGGAGCTCACCTCGCGCCTACAGGAACGCAAGGGCATCAAGGCGCCCCTCGTTCCGCTCGCGGTCGGTGGCGCCGCCATGGTCGTCACCGGGTACGTCCGCGGGCCCGAGGGTGCCTGGGTGGCCATGGCGCTCACCGCGCTCGCCGTCCTCGTCTGGCGGATGACGGAACCGCCGGAGAACTACCTCAAGGACGTCACGGCGGGGGTCTTCGCGGCCTTCTACGTGCCGTTCCTGGCCACGTTCGTCGCGCTCATGCTGACCGCCGACGACGGGCCGCAGCGGGTCCTGGTGTTCCTGGTGCTGACCGTCGTCAGCGACACGGGCGCGTACGCCGTCGGCTGGCGCTTCGGCACGCACAAGCTCGCGCCGCGGATCAGCCCCGGCAAGACCCGTGAGGGCCTGCTCGGCGCGATCGCCTTCGCCATGGTCGCGGGCGCGCTGCTCATGCAGTTCGTCATCGACGACGGCGCCTGGTGGCAGGGCCTGCTCCTCGGCCTCGCCGTCGCCGCCAGCGCCACGCTGGGCGACCTCGGCGAGTCCATGATCAAGCGGGACCTCGGCATCAAGGACATGGGCACGCTCCTGCCGGGCCACGGCGGCATCATGGACCGCCTCGACTCCCTTCTCCCGACCGCCCCGGTGGTCTGGCTGCTGCTGGTGCTGTTCGTGGGCTCCGGCTGACGGTCGCGGTTGTCGTGCCTGTGGGCCCTCGTCCCGGTTCGCCGGGGCGGGGGCCCATTGCTGTGGCCGGGCGTACGGCTTGCCGGGGTGGGGACGGGCCCGGCCGCAGCTCCGGCCCACAGCCGCTCCGCCGGCCTACGCGTCACGCCGACGCCGGGCCGTGGCGCTGCCTCATGCACAAAAGTGGCCGACGGCCCGGTATCTCAAAGGCTTCGTGGCCACGTACGATGCTCCGCCTCAGCGGCCCGCGACCTTTGGGGTGGCCAGCATGGACCTTCTCGTCGGCGTGCTCGTGATCGCTCTCGGCCTCCCGTTGATCGGCGTTCTGAGCCGTAAGGTCTCCGACGGCCGACTGCAACAGACAGGTATGGCGATCTGGTTCGTGGGCTCTCCTGTGCTCCTCGCTCTCGGTGGATGGCTGATCTACCGAGGCCTCTCCTGACGGTCTCGGAATCTCGCCGAGCCACCCACGGGTGACCACCCCCACCCCTCCTGGGGCCTGGGCCACCGGAGTTGATCTGCGACACTGGGAGGGTTATGCCGAAGCCCGGAGAACTCACATTCGTCGCCCCCCGCGGAGCCAAGAAGCCGCCGCGGCATCTTGCTGATCTTTCGCCTGTGGAGCGTAAGGAAGCCGTCGCCGCGATCGGGGAGAAGCCGTTTCGCGCCAAGCAGCTGTCGCAGCACTACTTCGCGCGGTACGCGCACGATCCGGAGCAGTGGACCGACATCCCCGCGGGGGCGCGCGCGAAGCTTCAGGAGGCGTTGCTTCCGGAGCTGATGACGGTCGTGCGGCATCTGTCGACGGATCAGGAGACCACGCGGAAGACGCTGTGGCGGCTGTTCGACGGGACGCTCGTGGAGTCGGTGCTGATGCGGTACCCGGACCGGGTGACCATGTGCATCAGTTCGCAGGCCGGGTGCGGGATGAACTGCCCGTTCTGTGCCACCGGGCAGGCCGGGCTCGACCGGAATCTGTCCACCGCCGAGATCGTCCATCAGATCGTCGACGGGATGCGGGCGCTCAGGGACGGGGAGATCCCCGGCGGGCCGGCTCGGCTCTCCAACATCGTCTTCATGGGCATGGGCGAGCCGCTCGCCAACTACAACCGCGTCGTCGGCGCCATCCGCCGGCTCACCGATCCGGAGCCGGACGGGCTGGGGCTGTCGCAGCGCGGGATCACGGTGTCCACGGTCGGGCTGGTGCCCGCGATCCATCGGTTCGCCGATGAGGGGTTCAAGTGCCGGCTCGCGATCTCCCTGCACGCCCCGGACGACGAGCTGCGGGACACGCTCGTGCCGGTGAACACACGGTGGAAGGTGCGCGAGGTCCTGGACGCCGGATGGGAGTACGCGGCCAGGTCCGGGCGTCGGCTGTCCATCGAGTACGCGCTGATCCGCGACATCAACGACCAGGCGTGGCGCGGTGACCGGCTGGGCCGGCTGCTCAAGGGCAAGCCGGTGCATGTGAACCTGATCCCGCTGAACCCGACCCCGGGCTCCAAGTGGACCGCCTCCCGGCCCGAGGACGAGAAGGCGTTCGTCGAGGCCATCGCCGCCCACGGGGTGCCGGTGACCGTCCGGGACACCCGGGGGCAGGAGATCGACGGGGCGTGCGGACAGCTGGCGGCCACCGAGAGGTAGAACGGGGGGGAGAGGGCTCGTGGCCACCGGCAGGAGTCGGGATTCGGCCACGGGGTACTCTGACCCTCGTACGCATATCTTCATATTCCGACAGGGGAGCGCCACAGCGCTGAGAGTGCGGCAATCGGGCCGCAGACCCTCTGAACCTCGCCCAGGTCATTCTGGGTAGGAAGTTCGGTCTTCACTCAAGCTGTTGCGCCCTGCCCGGGAGCCGTAGGAACCTCCGGCGGTCCCCGGGCAGGGCCGCGTCTCTTCCTGGTCACCCCAGGAGGAATCAAGTGCAGTCAGCGCACATCAGAACGTTCGTCGCCGCGGCCGTCGGCCTCGGGCTCGTCACGCTGTCCGCGTGTGGTTCGTCGTCCTCCGACGACAGCGGATCGGGCGCCGGCTCCAAGAACGTCACCCTCGTCAGCCACGGCTCCTTCGCCTACTCCAAGGACGTGCTGAAGGCGTTCGAGAAGGAGTCCGGGTACAAGGTCAAGGTCCTGGAGAGCGGGGACGCGGGGCAGGCCGTCAACCAGGCGATCCTGACCAAGGACAACCCGCAGGGCGACGTCTTCTTCGGCGTCGACAACACGCTGCTGTCCCGCGCGCTCGACAACGGCCTCTTCCAGCCGTACGAGGCGAAGGGCCTCGACAAGGTCGGCGCCGAGTACCAGCTCGACAAGGACGAGCACCGGGTCACGCCCGTCGACTCCGGTGACATCTGCGTCAACTACGACAAGGCGTATTTCAGCGAGAAGAACATCGAGCCGCCTCGGTCGTTCGACGATCTCGTCAAGCCCGCGTACAAGGACCTCCTCGTCACCGAGAACGCCTCCACCTCCTCGCCCGGCCTCGGATTCGTCCTCGGTACGGCCGCGAAGTACGGCGACGACGGGTGGGCGGGCTACTGGGAGAAGCTCAAGGCCAACGGCGTCAAGGTCGTCGACGGCTGGGAGCAGGCCTACTACCAGGAGTTCTCCGGGTCGACGGACGGCAAGAAGGCGGGCGGTGACCGGCCGCTCGTCGTGTCGTACGCCTCCTCGCCCCCCGCCGAGGTCGTCTACGCGGACCCGAAGCCGAAGACCGCGCCCACCGGGGTCGCGGCCGGCACCTGCTTCCGGCAGATCGAGTTCGCGGGGCTGCTCAGCAACGCGAAGAACACCGAGGGCGGCAAGGCGCTGATCGACTTCCTGATCTCGAAGAGGTTCCAGGAGGACATGCCGCTCAACATGTTCGTGTACCCGGTGGTAGAGGGGGCGGCCGTGCCCGCCGAGTTCACCGAGTACGGGCCCGCGGCGAAGGACCCCGAGACCATGGCGCCGGAGAAGATCGCCGAGAACCGTGACCAGTGGGTCAAGTCGTGGACCTCTCTCGTACTGAAGTAACGAAGGCCCCGCGACGGACGGCCCGTAGGGGGAGCGCGGCACGGCTGGGGCTCATGGCGCTGCCCGTCGCGTTCTTCGGGGTGTTCTTCGCCCACCCCGTCGCCGCGATCCTCGTCCGGGGGCTGAAGGCCGACGGGATCTGGGAGCTCGGGCGGATCGGGGAGGTGCTCGGGGACTCCGGGATCCGGCACGTGCTGTGGTTCACCACCTGGCAGGCGCTCGTCTCGACCGCGCTCACGCTGCTGATCGCGCTCCCCGGCGCGTATGTCTTCGCGCGCTTCGATTTCAGGGGCAAGGACATTCTGCGGGCGGTCGTGACCGTGCCGTTCGTGCTGCCGACCGTGGTCGTCGGTACGGCGTTCCTGGCGCTGGTCGGTCGGGGCGGGCTGTTCGACGACCTGTGGGGCGTACGGCTGGACACCACGGTGTGGGCGATCCTGCTCGCGCATGTGTTCTTCAACTACGCGGTCGTCGTACGGACCGTCGGCGGGCTCTGGGCACAGCTCGACCCGCGGCAGGAGGAGGCCGCGCGGATGCTCGGGGCGTCGCCGCTCGCGGCCTGGCGGAGGGTCACGCTTCCGGCGCTCGCGCCGGCCGTGGCCGCCGCCGCGCTGATGGTCTTCCTCTTCACCTTCACCTCGTTCGGCGTGGTGCAGATCCTCGGCGGGCCGACCTTCTCCACGCTCGAAGTGGAGATCTACCGGCAGACCTCGGAGATCTTCGACCTGGGGACGGCCGCCGTACTGACGCTCGTGCAGTTCGCCGCGGTCGGGCTGATCCTCGCCGTGCACGCGTGGACCGTACGGCGGCGGGAGACCGCGCTGCGGCTGGTGGATGCCTCGCTCACCTCCCGGCGACCGCGCGGGGCGGGGCAGTGGGCGCTGCTGGGCGGGGTCCTGGTCACCGTCGTCGTGCTGATCCTGCTGCCGCTGGGTGTGCTGGTGGAGCGCTCGTTCGACACGTCGTCCGGGTCCGCCTTCGGCTACTACAAGGCGCTGACCAGCGACGACAGCGGGATCTTCCTGGTGGCGCCGATCGAGGCGGTCGGCAACTCGCTCACCTACGCGGCAGCCGCGACCGCCATCGCCCTGGTGATCGGCGGGCTCGCCGCCGCCGCGCTCACCCGGCGGGCCGGCCGGCTCGTCCGGGGCTTCGACGCGCTGCTCATGCTGCCGCTCGGGGTGTCGGCGGTGACCGTCGGCTTCGGGTTCCTGATCGCGCTGGACGAGCCGCCGCTCGACCTGCGGTCCTCCTGGATCCTGGTGCCGCTGGCCCAGGCGCTGGTGGGTGTCCCCTTCGTCGTACGGACCATGCTGCCCGTGCTGCGGGCGGTGGACGAGCGGCTGCGCGAGGCGGCGGCCGTGCTCGGGGCGTCGCCGTGGCGGGTGTGGCGCGAGGTCGATCTGCCGATGGTGCGGCGGGCGCTGCTGGTCGCGGCCGGGTTCGCCTTCGCGGTGTCGCTCGGGGAGTTCGGGGCGACCGTGTTCATCGCGCGCGCCGACAACCCGACGCTCCCGGTGGCGGTGGCGAAGCTGCTCGGGCGGCCCGGTGACCTCAACTACGGCCAGGCGATGGCCCTTTCGACGATTCTGATGGTGGTGTGCGCGGTGTCCCTGCTGGTGCTGGAGCGTCTCCGTACCGATCGCGCCGATCGTATGGGGGAGTTCTGATGGTGCTGCTCAGGCTTCAGGACGCGACCGTACGGTTCGACGGACGGCCCGTGCTCGACGCGGTCGGTCTGGAGGTCGCCGAGCACGAGATCGTGTGCGTGCTGGGGCCGAGCGGGAGCGGCAAGTCGACGCTGCTGAGGGTGGTCGCCGGGCTCCAACCCCTCGACGGCGGGCGGGTGTCGCTCGACGGCAAGGACCAGGCGGGCGTGCCCGCGCACAAGCGTGGTGTGGGCCTGATGTTCCAGGACCACCAGCTCTTCCCGCAGCGCGACGTGGCCGGCAATGTCTCCTTCGGACCCCGTATGCACGGCGCGGCGAAGGACGAACGGGCCGTACGGGTAAGGGAGTTGCTGGAGCTGGTCGGACTGCCCGGGGCCGCGCGGCGTCGGGTCGGGGAGCTGTCCGGCGGTGAGCAGCAGCGGGTCGCGCTGGCCCGGGCCCTCGCCCCGCGCCCCCGGCTGCTGATGCTCGACGAGCCCCTCGGGCAGCTGGACCGGTCGCTGCGGGAGCGGCTGGTCGTCGAACTGCGGGAGCTGTTCGGGGAGTTGGGGACGACCGTGCTCGCGGTCACGCACGACCAGGGTGAGGCCTTCGCGCTGGCCGACCGGGTCGTGGTGATGCGGGACGGGCGGATCGCCCAGTCCGGTACGCCCCTCGATGTGTGGCAGCGGCCGGTGGACGAGTTCGTGGCCCGTTTCCTCGGCTTCGACAACGTGGTCGAGGCGACCGTCACCGGGGCGGCCGCGGACACGGTGTGGGGCAAGGTGCCGGTGCCGGAGGGCTCGCCACAGGGGGCGTGCGCGCTGCTCGTCCGGCCCGCCGGTGTGCGCCTGGTCGATGTCGCCGACGGGCTGCGCTGCACGGTGGCCGCGCGCACCTTCCGGGGCACCCATGTCGCCGTGCACCTTCAGCCGGAGGGCGCCCCGCGCCTGGAGGCGGCGTGCGCGCTGCGGGACGCGCCGGGGCTCGGGGACGAGGTCGGTGTGTGCTTCGACGCGGCCGAAATCGTCGTGCTGGGAGCCGGTCCGGCCGCATAGGGTGCGGCACCATGGCGATGCCTCAGCAAGAACCCCAGGTCCGGCACGAACGCTACTGCGCCGAGATCGAGCTTCAGATACGGCGGTTGAGGGACATCGTGACCTCCGGCGCCGATCTGTCGAAGACCGTGCCGACCTGCCCCGACTGGTCGCTGGAAGAGCTTGTCCGGCACACCGGCGGCGCCCTGCGCTGGGTCGAACTG
Organism: Streptomyces sp. NPDC001868; assembly: GCF_040297125.1. NCBI lineage: Bacteria > Bacillati > Actinomycetota > Actinomycetes > Kitasatosporales > Streptomycetaceae > Streptomyces > Streptomyces sp. NPDC001868. The sequence continues at coordinate 73,333 of NZ_JBEOYO010000014.1, forward strand.
AACGTACGGACCCGGTCGAAGGAGGAGGTGACCGAGGCCGACGTCCCGCTGTACGAGGGCCCGGAGAAGCAGGGAGACCCGGCCGCGCTGGACGCGTGGCTCGCGGAGACCTGCGAGATGACCGCGGCCACGCTGCGCGAGGCGGGGCCCGAGGCGCCGGTGTGGTCGTGGGGCTGGGAGCACAGCGCGGGGTTCTGGGCCCGGCGGATGGCCCATGAGCAGGTCGTCCACGGCGCGGACGCGGCACTCACCGTCGGACGTGCGGTCGAGGTGGCGCCGGAGATCGCCGCCGACGCGATCGACGAGTGGCTGGAGATCGTCGAGTTCGTACAGCGGACCATGCCGCACGACGAGGCGGTCGAACTGCGCGGCCCGGGACGCAGCATCCACCTCCACGCCACCGACACGTCCCCCGAGGTGAACGCCGAGTGGGTGGTCGAGCTGACCGAGGACGTCGTGCGCTGGCGTCGCGGCCACGAGAAGGCGACCGTCGCGCTGCGCGGGCCCCTCACCGAGGTGCTGCTCGCCTTCTACCGCCGACTGCCGCCGGACGGTCGGCGGTTGGAGGTGCTCGGCGACCGGGAACTGCTGGACTTCTGGCTGGAACGGGCGACGTTCGGGTGAGCCGCCTGCACCCCCGCGAAACCCGTACCCCTCGGTGAGAGGTACGGGCCCAGGGGTGTACGCGCCGGCTCAGCGTGTGGAGGCCCCACGCCGCCGCATGCTGTAGTACACCGCGCCGGCGCCGAGGGCGACCAGCGCCGCCGCGGCACCGGCGATCGTGCCGGTGTTGGAGTCGCCACCGGTCGCGGCGAGGTTGGAATCGCCCTCGGGGGAGGGGGCGTTGTCGTCGTTCGAGCCCACGGGTGTGGTGCCCTCGGACGCGGATGCGGACGGTGAGGGGGAGTTCTTGGTCCTGGACGGCTCGTCCTTGCCGCTGCCCTCGCCCTCGCCCTTGTTCTTGTCCTTGTCTTTGCCCTTGTTCTCGTTGTCGGCGGGCTTCCCCGGGCTCTTCGAGGCGGCCGGTGGGGTGTCCGCGTCGGCCCCGCAGGCCTTCGCGGGGGCGATCAGGTTGGGCGCGATGTCCTCGTTGACGTAGTCCGCCGCCGTGACGTGGATGCGGTACTCGGCCTTCGGCTCCCAGTTCTCCTCGAAGGTGACGGTGACACCCTCGGCGGTGGAGTTCTCGATCGTCCTGCTGCCGACCTGACGCAGGTCTGCCCCGTTGTTCTCCAGATAGACGGTGATCTCGGCCTTGACGCCCTCGGGGTCCACGTCGGTCACACGGATGACGCCCTTGTCACCGTCGCACTCGGCGACGGCGGAGAAGTCCTTGATGCTGCAGGCCATGGCGTTGCCCGCGGCGCCGAACACGAGTGCGGCGGACGCGATGGCAACACCGACATGGCGCGAGGCTCGCGCGGTACGGGGGATTATGGACACGTTTGCCCTTCACGGGAAGCACAGGGGGAGTGGGGGTGACGGAGGGCCGCCGGAGGAGCGGCTTCCCCATGTGCCTCACAGGTTTATAAGCGCGCCATAAGTACTGTCAATCCGAAGAAGTGTTTGGGCGGTTGGCTTTGAGACGGGCCAAGGCTTCCGGGGCCTCCTCGATCCGGTCCACCAGGGCGATCCGGGCCTCCATCGAACGCCCCCGGGCCAGCGACCGCAGCAGCGGCCAGGCCGGCAGCTTCTCCGTCCAGTGCGCCCGGTCGACGAGGACCATGGGGGTCGGTTCGCCGCGCGACTCGTAGTAGTTGGGGGTCGCGTTGTCGAAGATCTCCTGGAGGGTTCCGGCCGCGCCCGGCAGGAAGACGACGCCGGTGTTGGAGCGGGCGAGCAGGCCGTCCTCGCGGGTGGCGTTGGCGAAGTACTTGGCGATGTGCGAGGCGAACGGGTTCGGCGGCTCATGGCCGTAGAACCAGGTGGGGATGCCGACGGAGGTGCCGCCCTTCGGCCAGCGGGTGCGCACCTCGAAGGCGGCGGCCGCCCACTCGGTGATCGAGGGCGTGAACTTCGGTGCCTTCGCCAGCAGCCGGAGCGCCTCGGCGAGCATCTCGTCGTCGTACGGGGCCGCGTAGGCACCCAGGTTCGCGGCCTCCATCGCGCCCGGGCCGCCGCCGGTGGCGACGGTGAGACCCGAGCGGGCCAGGGTGCGGCCGAGGCGGGCGGCACCCTCGTACGCCTCCGTGCCGCGTGCCATCGCGTGGCCGCCCATCACGCCCACCACCCGTGCGCCGGACAGGAGTTCGTCGAGGGCGTCCGAGACGGAGTCGTCGTGGACGGCGCGCAGCATGGAGGCGTACACGTCCCGGTCGGCCTTCGTCCGTTGGAACCAGGCGTACGCGAGGGCGTCCGGTGTCGCCTCGTAACCGCCGTCCGACAGGGACGCGAAGAGTTCGTCGGGGGAGTAGACCAGGCCCCGGTACGGGTCGAAGGGCAGACCGGGGACGGGCGGGAAGACCAGGGCGCCGTCCGCGCGTATCTTCGCCGCGGCCTCCTCGCGCATCGGGCAGCCGAGGAAGACGGCTCCCGTCGTGTCGGTGGCGAGCAGTTCGCGCGTACGGTCCGTCAGGTCCACGGCCTGGACGCGGAATCCGGAGAGGGTGCCACGGGCCGAGACGGTCGCGTCGAACTCCTCGATCGTCTCGATCTCGTGATCGTCGTGGTGGGCCGCGTGGGCGGGCATCGTCTGCACCCGCCCATGCTAGGTCGCTCCGCCGGGTCGGCCGGGCGCCTACGGGGTGGGGGCGACTGTGCGCGGGCGGCCGCGGGTTGTGCGTGGTTGCCTGCGCAGTTCCCCGCGCCCCTTTTGGGGCGCGGGCGCGGGTGTGGCCCTCAGCCCTCGATCGTGGTCGGGTCCATCCATACGACCTCCCAGGTGTGGCCGTCGAGGTCGTCGAAGGCGCGGCCGTACATGAAGTCCATCTCCTGGACCTTCTCGGAGGCCGTGCCGCCGGCGGCGACCGCCTTGTCGACCAGCTCGTCCACCTTCGCGCGGCTCTCGGCGCTCAGACAGAGCATCACCTCGCTGGTCTTCGTGGCGTCCGCGATCTCCTTCTTCGTGAAGGACGAGTAGAACGGCTTGGTGAGCAGCATCGCCACGATGGTGTCGCTGATCACGACGGAGGCCGCGTTCTCGTCGCTGAACTGGGGGTTGAGCGCGTAGCCCAGCTCCGTGAAGAACTTCTTGGAGGCGTCGAGGTCGTTCACGGGCAGGTTCACGAAGATCATCTGCTGGTACATGGCGAGGTCTCTCCCGTCGGTTTCGGTTCGTTCGGAGGGGTAGACCGGGGGCCCCTGCGAAAGTCATCGCCGTGCGCGGATATTTTTCGTACGAGTTTTCAGGCGGCCAGCGGAAGTGTCGCCAGCTGGGCGATGGTCCAGGTCAGCGGGCCGAACACGGCGAGCAGGGCGCCCGCGCGGAGCAGGGCCGCCTGCCGGGGCAGTGCGCTGGGCGCCCCCAGTCGCACCAGCGCGGCCGTGGTGTCCGCGTGCGCCCGCCGGGCCTCGACGGCGGCCGTCGCGAGGGTGAGCACGGCACAGCCGGCCACCACGAGCGCCCCCAGCAGGGTGAGCGGGCCCACCGCGGGGCGTGTGCCGGAGGACAGCGTCACCATGGCGTACGCCCCGGAGGCCACCGCGCACACCACGCCGAGCGGGCGACCGATGTGCCGGGCCTCCTCCTTGAGCACGCGCCCGGAGAGCAGGCGCAGTGCGCCGGGGCGTACGGACTGGAGCAGGCGCCCGGTGAGGTGGGTGAGCCCCGGCCCGACGAGGACCAGCCCGAGCGCGGTGAGCAGCCAGCCGCCGAGGACTCCGGCGGGGCTGTCGGCGAAGCCGCCGGGGAGGGTGAGGCCGGGGGCGTGGTCGGACTGTCCGGCGTATGTCTCGACGGCGAGGCCGACGGCCAGCACGGCGACGCCCCAGGGGAGGCCGCCGGGGGCGGGGCGTGGAGCCGCCGGTTCCTGGGGGCCCGTGGGGGCGGCGGGCTCGTCGTCCGGCTCCTCCTCGTACCTCGTGGCGCCCGCCGGGGACGCGGCCCGCCGGCCGATGGCGAAGGTGTCGTACGCCATGAAGCGGGTGCGGAGTCCGGCGGGCCGGGCCGCGGTGTCCTTGGGGCGCAGGACGAGCGCGGTCGTCACAGAGGCGGCGGCCGGTACCAGGGCGAGGAGGGTGAGGGCTGCCGGGAGCGGCAGGGGGCGGCCGGCGGCGAGGACGTCGGTGGCGGCGCCGTCGAAGGGCATGCCCGTGAGGTCGCCGCGCAGATGCAGGAAGAAGAGCAGGGCGAGGAGCGAGCCGAGGACGGTGGACAGGGCCGTCGTGACCGCCGAGATGGCCATCAGCCGGCCGGGGCCCAGGCCGATCGCGGACAGACCGGGGCGGGGCCGGGTGCCGGGGTCGGTCCGGGCCACCGTCACCGCGAAGTACACCGTGGCGGCGGCGGGCGCGACGCACCAGGCCAGCCGGAGTACCGAGCCGGCCGGGGCGTGCGGGTGGGCCATGGCGTGCCCCAGGGCGCAGAGCAGCAGGAAGCCCGTGCCACCGGTGGCCGCGGCGACCAGGAGACGGCGGAGCTGGACGGCGGGGTGGGCCCGGCGGGCTAGACGGAGAGCGAGCACGCGGCCCGGCCTTCCCCTTCGGCGGCGGCGCGATCGTCTCCGACGGCGCCGGCCCGGTCTGCCTCGTCGGCGCCGGTCGCGCGCTCCCCTTGGGCGTCCGATGCGTGCTCCGCCTGGGTGCCAGCCGTGCGCTCCGCTTGGGGGCCCGTCGCACGCTGCCCTTCGGTGTCGGCCACGCGCTGCCTATGGGCAACACCTGTGCGCTCCGCTTCGGCGGTGGGCCCGTCGGTCCCGCCGGTGGCGGGTCCAGCGGTTGCGTTGGTGGCGGGTCCGGCGGTCGCGTCGGCGGTGGGTCCGGCAGCCGTGTCGGTGGTGGGTCCAGCGGTCATGTCGGCCGGCGGATCACCTCCCCCTTCGGCCGGGGGCCGGCCTGCCTGCTCGGCGATGGGGCGACCCTTCGGCTTGGTGGTGGGGCGATGCGTGCCTTCGGCGGCGGGGCGGCCGGTGCGTTGGGCGGTGGGCCTGCCTGCGGCTTCCGCAGCGAGTCGGCCTGAACCTTCGGGCGTGGGGTGACCCGAGTCTTCGCGGGTGGGGCGCCCTGCATCTTCCGTGGCGGGGCGGCCTGTGCGTTCGCCGGTGCGGCGGCTCGTGGCTTCGGTGGCGGGGCGGCCTGTGCGTTCGCCGGTGCGGCGGCTCGTGGCTTCGGTGGCGGGGCGGCCTGTGCGTTCGCCGGTGCGGCGGCCCGTGGCTTCGGCGGTGGGGCGGCTCGTGGCTTCGGCTGTGCGGTGGTGGTCCGGGTGCGGTGCGGGGCTGTGGTCGGGGTCTGCTGGGAGGTGGTGTTCCGGGTTCGCTGTGGGCCGGTGGCCGGGGGCCGTCGTGGTGGTGCGGTTGGCGTTCGGGGTCGCGCGGGACTCTGCTTCCGGGGGAGGCGGCAGGTGGACCGTTTTCACGTGGCGGCCGTCCAGCAGGGTCAGCGTGCGGTCCGCGAGGGCGGCGGTTTCGGGGTCGTGGGTGGCGAGGACGACCGTGATGTCGTGGGAGCGGGCGGCCGTGGTGAGGGTGCGCAGGACGTGGGTGTGTTCGGCGCGGTGGAGGGGGGCGGTGGGCTCGTCCGCGAAGAGGACGGTGGGGGCGGCCACCAGGGCGCGCGCCACCACCACGCGCTGGCGCTCGGACTGGAGGAGGGCGTACGGGCGCTTGCGGGCCGCGTCGCGGATGTCGAGGCGCTCCAGCCACTCCAGGGCGGCGGCCTTGGCGGCCCGGCGGCCCGTGCCGCGCAGCATCAGCGGCAGGGCGGTGTTCTCCCAGGCGTTCAGCTCGGGGACGAGGACCGGCTCGGGGTCGATCCAGCCGAAGCGCTCGCGGCGCAGCCGTTCCCGGGCCAGCGGCCCCATGGTGTGCACGGGAACGCTGTTGAACCACACCTCGCCCTGCCGCACCCGCAGCTGTCCGGACAGGCACCGCAGGAGCGTGGTCTTTCCGCTGCCGCGCGGGCCGGTGACGGCGAGGATCTCGCCCTCCCGGACGGCCAGCGACACGCCTTGCAGGGCGGGTGAGCCGTCGTGCGCGTAGGTCAGACCACGTGCCCAGAGCACGTCGTTGTCCGGCGGGGCCACCATGGGCGTACACCTCGGTTCGGATCAGGATTGCCGCGGGGAGTCCCCCGTCCGGGGGAACGAAGGCAGGGCCGATCGGTTACAGGGGCACGCTAGGGAGTCAGGGTGGCGGGGGTCGGACAGCACACGGCCCGGGACGCCCCCATCTCACTCGGATGGGGGCGTCCCGGGCCGTTTCGATCACCGGATCGCGCGGGTGGGGCGCGGGTTACAGCAGCGTCCACGCCTCCGACAGCGTCGCCCGCAGGATCTGCTCGATCTCGTCGAAGGTCGACTGGTCGGAGATCAGCGGCGGCGCGAGCTGGACGACCGGGTCGCCGCGGTCGTCGGCCCGGCAGTAGAGACCGTTCTCGAACAGCTTCTTCGACAGGAAGCCGTAGAGGATCCGCTCGGTCTCGGCGTCGTCGAAGCTCTCCTTCGTCGCCTTGTCCTTGACCAGCTCGATCCCGTAGAAGAATCCGTTGCCGCGGACGTCGCCGACGATCGGCAGGTCGTGCAGCTTCTCCAGCGTGGACCGGAACGCCGTCTCGTTGTCGAGGACGTGCTGGTTGAGCTTCTCGCGCTCGAACAGGTCGAGGTTGGCGAGGCCGACGGCCGCCGAGACCGGGTGGCCGCCGAAGGTGTAGCCGTGCAGGAAGGTGTTGTCGCCCTTGTAGAACGGCTCGGCGAGACGGTCCGAGACGACACAGGCGCCTATCGGGGAGTAGCCCGAGGTCATGCCCTTGGCGCAGGTGATCATGTCCGGGACGTAGCCGAACTTGTCGCAGGCGAACATCGTGCCGAGCCGGCCGAAGGCGCAGATGACCTCGTCCGACACGAGCAGTACGTCGTACTGGTCGCAGATCTCGCGGACCCGCTGGAAGTAGCCGGGCGGGGGCGGGAAGCAGCCGCCGGCGTTCTGCACCGGCTCCAGGAAGACCGCCGCGACCGTCTCCGGGCCCTCGAAGAGGATCTGCTGCTCGATCTGGTCGGCGGCCCAGCGGCCGAAGGCCTCCGGGTCGTCGCCGAAGAGCGGGGCCCGGTAGATGTTGGTGTTCGGGACCTTGTGCGCGCCCGGGACGAGCGGCTCGAAGGGGGCCTTCAGGGCGGGCAGGCCGGTGATGGACAGGGCGCCCTGCGGGGTGCCGTGGTAGGCGACGGCACGCGAGATGACCTTGTACTTGGTCGGCTTGCCGGTGAGCTTGAAGTACTGCTTGGCGAGCTTCCAGGCGGTCTCGACCGCCTCGCCGCCGCCGGTGGTGAAGAAGACCTTGTTCAGGTCGCCGGGCGCATGGTGGGCGATCCGCTCCGCCAGCTCCACGGCCTTCGGGTGGGCGTAGGACCACACCGGGAAGAAGGCCAGCTCCTGCGCCTGCTTGAACGCGGTCTCCGCAAGCTCGACGCGGCCGTGGCCGGCCTGGACCACGAAGAGACCGGCGAGACCGTCGAGGTACCGCTTGCCCTTGTCGTCGTAGATGTACGTGCCCTCGCCCCGGACGATGGTGGGGACCGGGGCGTTCTCGTACGAGGACATGCGGGTGAAGTGCATCCACAGGTGGTCGTACGCGGTCTGGCTGAGGTCCTTGGGGCTCACGGTTATCGCGTCCTCACGGTTATCGGGTTCCCCACATATAGGTCTGCTTCTTGAGCTTGAGGTAGACGAAGCTCTCCGTCGACCGCACACCGGGCAGGGTCCGGATGCGCTTGTTGATGACCTCCAGGAGGTGGTCGTCGTCCTCGCAGACGATCTCCGCCATCAGGTCGAAGGAGCCGGCGGTGATCACGATGTACTCGACCTCCGACATCGCCGTCAGCGCGTCCGCCACGGGATCCAGGTCCCCGTCGACGTTGATGCCGAGCATCGCCTGCCGCCGGAAGCCCACGGTGAGCGGGTCGGTGACGGCGACGATCTGCATCACGCCCTGGTCGAGCAGCTTCTGGACGCGCTGGCGCACGGCCGCCTCGGACAGACCGACGGCCTTGCCGATCGCGGCGTACGGCCGCCGTCCGTCCTCCTGGAGCTGCTCGACGATGGCGAGGGAGACGGCGTCCAACTGGGGAGTGCCGTTCCTGGGCTCCTTGGAGTCCCTCCTGGGGTCCTTGGAGTCCTTCTGCTCTGCGCTTCGACTGGCCACGAGGTCACTGTGCACGACGTCTCGACAGTTCCGCAAGGCTGAATCGATGAAATTCGTTGTTTACGGGCTTGTAGCTTGCGGATTTCGCAGCCTTCGAGGTGTCGGGGGTGTTGAAAACGTCGGACGGCGGATTAGGGTGGTGTCTCAAGGACTGGACACCCCAACCTGGACGCCTACATCTGGAGGGCCGGCAGTGAGCACCGAGCTGCGTCGTCTGCGTAACTACATCGACGGGGAATTCCGTGACGCCGTCGACGGACGGACCACCGAGGTGGTCAACCCCGCGACGGGCGAGGCCTACGCGACCGCGCCCCTGTCCGGCCAGGCCGATGTCGACGCGGCGATGGCCGCCGCCGCGGCCGCGTTCCCGGCCTGGCGCGACACGACCCCGGCCGAGCGCCAGAAGGCCCTGCTGAAGATCGCCGACGCGTTCGAGGAGCGGGCCGAGGAACTCATCGCGGCCGAGGTGGAGAACACGGGCAAGCCGATCGGGCTGACCCGCTCCGAGGAGATCCCGCCGATGGTGGACCAGATCCGCTTCTTCGCGGGTGCGGCCCGGATGCTGGAGGGCCGCTCGGCCGGCGAGTACATGGAGGGGATGACCTCGATCGTCCGCCGTGAGCCGGTCGGTGTCTGCGCCCAGGTCGCGCCGTGGAACTACCCGATGATGATGGCCGTGTGGAAGTTCGCGCCCGCGATCGCCGCGGGCAACACGGTCGTGCTGAAGCCGTCGGACACGACGCCGGCGTCGACCGTCCTCATCGCCGAGATCATCGGGGCGATCGTGCCGAAGGGCGTCTTCAACGTGATCACGGGCGACCGTGACACCGGGCGGCTGATGGTCGAGCACCCGACCCCCGCGATGGCGTCCATCACCGGGTCCGTGCGGGCCGGTATGTCCGTCGCCGAGTCCGCGTCCAAGGACGTCAAGCGCGTCCACCTGGAGCTGGGCGGCAAGGCTCCGGTCGTCGTCTTCGCCGACACCGACATCGCCAAGGCCGTCGAGGACATCTCGGTGGCGGGCTTCTTCAACGCCGGGCAGGACTGTACGGCCGCGACGCGCGTCCTCGTCCAGGAGGGCATCCACGACGAGTTCGTGGCCGCGCTCGCGAAGGCGGCGGCCGAGACGAAGACCGGGCAGCCGGACGACGAGGACGTGCTGTACGGGCCGCTCAACAACCCCAACCAGCTCAAGCAGGTCTCCGGGTTCATCGAGCGGCTGCCGGCCCACGCCAAGGTCGAGGCCGGTGGTCACCAGGTCGGCGAGAAGGGGTACTTCTACGCGCCGACCGTCGTCTCCGGGCTGAAGCAGGACGACGAGATCGTCCAGAAGGAGGTCTTCGGGCCGGTCATCACGGTGCAGTCGTTCTCCGACGAGGAGCAGGCGGTCGGCTGGGCGAACGGCGTCGAGTACGCGCTCGCGTCGTCGGTGTGGACGAAGGACCACGCGCGGGCGATGCGGATGTCGAAGGCGCTGGACTTCGGGTGCGTGTGGATCAACACGCACATTCCGCTGGTCGCGGAGATGCCGCACGGCGGGTTCAAGAAGTCCGGGTACGGCAAGGATCTTTCGGGTTATGGGTTCGACGACTACACGCGGATCAAGCACGTGATGACGTCGTTGGGCTGAGGGGTTGGTTGACGGCCGCGGGTTCGTCGTGGTTGATCGCGCAGTTCCCCGCGCCCCTGAAGGGCCTTCGGCCCATCGGGGCGCGGGGCCTCGTACCGGCATGCTCACGCGCCGCTCCCTGCTGGGCGCCCTCGGCACGGGTGGGTCTCTCGGTGCGCTCGCCGGGTGTGGGGTGCCCGCCGCCTATGTCGCGCCCCGGGATCGGGCCGGGGCCGACCTGTCGGCCCGGGACAAGCGGGTGAGCTGGGCCAACTGGCCCTTGTACATCGACACGGACGACGAGGACACCTCGCGGCGGCCGACGCTGGAGGCGTTCGAGAGGCGGACCGGGATAGCCGTCGACTATGTCGAGGAGATCAACGACAACGACGAGTTCTTCGGCAAGATCAGCCCGGCCCTGATGAATCATCAGCGGACCGGGCGCGACCTCGTCGTCGTGAGTGACTGGATGTGCGCCCGGTTCGTACGGCTGGGGTGGGTCCAGGAGATGGACCGCTCCCGGCAGCCGAACGTCACCCGGTATCTGGATCCGCAGCTGCGGTCGCCCGCGTTCGATCCCGGCCGCAGATTCACCGTGCCCTGGCAGTCGGGGATCACCGGCATCGCGTACAACCGGCGGAAGCTGGGGCGCGAGATACGCCGGGTCGCCGATCTGTGGGCGAACGATCTCCAGGGGCGGGTCACCCTCCTCTCCGGGCTGGACGAGGCGTTCGCGCTGCTGATGCAGGGCAACGGCGTCGATGTCACGCGCTGGACGGCGGACGACTTCCACACCGTGTGCGACCAGGTCGAGGCGCGCGTCCGGAGTGGTCACATCCGCCGTTTCACCGGCAACGACTACATCAAGGACCTCTCCAGCGGGGACGTCCTCGCCTGTCAGGCGTACTCCGGGGACGTCATCCAACTCCAGGCCGACGACCCGGACATCAGGTTCGTCGTCCCCGAGGAGGGCGCCGAACTCTGGGCCGAGTCCCTGATGATCCCCAACCTGGCCCGTCACAAGAGCAACGCCGAGCGGCTCGTCGACTTCTACTACGACCCCGAGGTCGCCGCCGAGCTCGCCGCCTGGGTCAACTACGTCTGCCCCGTCCCCGCCGCCCGCGACGTCCTCGCCTCCTCCAAGGACGAGGAGACCGCCGCCCTCGCCGAGGACCCCCTGATCTTCCCCGACGACCGCATGCGCGCCCGGCTCGCCGTCGCGCGGGACATCACCTCGGAGGAACGGCGGGAGTTCGCTCGGCGCTGGAACGGGATCGTGGGGCTGTAGGGCGCGGGCACGGGATTCGTCGGGCGCCGCCCGAGGCTCCCGCGCCTTCCGCTGCCCGGTGCCTACTCGGACGGCGGCTGCGCGCTCTCGTCCTGGTTGACGACCCCGAAGGGGATGTGGACGCTCGGTGTCATCCGGGACGTTCCCTTCAGATGGGCTTCCTGGTCGTCGAAGAAGATGTGCGGCCGTAGTACATCCATGATGGAACTCTTGTCGATGCCTCCCAGGAAGAAGGCGTCGTTGACGGTCACACCCCAGTTGTTCAAGCTCGTCATGGCGCGCTCGTGGGTCGGCGCATTGCGTGCCGTGACGATGGATACGTGAACGCGGATCGTGTAGTCCTCGTTCTCCCGGCGGCGTTCCTCCTCCCGTCGCTGCAGTTTGTTGATCTCGCGCAGGAAATCCCGGAGCGGGCCCGCGTCGTGCGGAGTCGCCACGTTCATGGTCTCGTGGGCGCGGAATTCGGCGAGCCCGTTCCGCTGGAAGACGCGCTCCGATTCGTCGCCGGCGAGGACACCGTCGAAGTCGAAGGCGATCCGCAGTTCCCTGTCCTCGGGGTCGTCGGCGACGGCGGAACCGAGGACCCGGCCGGCGGGCAGACCCGAGGCCACGGCCTCCCGGACGTCGTTCTCGTCCGCGGACAGGAACAGGGACATGTGCAGGGCGCGCATGAACTTGTACGGGGCCCGGCCCTGCGTGAACACGGCGCGGCTTATGGGCAGGCCGTGCGCCTTGATGGACCGCATGACCCGTAGTCCCGTGTCGGGGTCGTTGCGGGAAAGGATGATCACTTCGACCAGTGGGTCGTCTTCCGGGTTCAGATCGTTCAGTGAGAGAAGCCGGCGAATGAAGGAGAAGGCGACGCCGGGGCTGAGGGTGTTGTCCAGATTCGCCCGCTGATAGACGCGATAGCCTTCCTCGCCCTTCTCCCGGAACACACCGTCGGACTCTTCGAGGTCGAAGAGGGCGCTCGACGCCAGTCCGACGACCAGCCGGTTTTCGAGCCGGTATGGCGGCATCGCGGATTCCCCCTGTGTCCCTGTGTCCTGTGTTCGTCACCTCTGCCCGGATCAGGTCATACCTGACCTTCGCGCTGGGCCGCAACGTGCCCCGACCGTCGGTGCGTTGCGCGGACGGGTCGGCGGTGCGGTGTCCGGCAGGCCTCGGAGCGGGTGTGTTGTGCAATGCGAAATTTTGTGTTGCAGACGTGGTGCGCGGGCTCGCGCACCTCCTACCTTCCCGTCTCAACAGACCGGTCCTCACCCGGGCGAACCGCCCCCCACGGCCGGAACAGTGATGTTCCTGTGCGCGCGGAACCCGGCGAAAGCCCCTTCCCCAACTCACCTGCCATCCGAGTCGTTCAGGCGGCTCGGGCACCTTTCGAGGGATTGAGGAACTTCGATGAACGCACGTTCCGTACGTGGTGCGCTGGCCGTGGCCGCCTCCGTCTGCGCACTGGCCGGGGTCACCGCATGCAACGTCGAGTCCGGCAGCACCGCCGCCGGCGCCGACAAGAGCGCGTCGTCCGCGCCGCAGGCCAAGGACCTCAAGGTCGGCTGGTCGACGATCTATCTGACCCCGTCGTGGATGCAGCAGACGCTGAAGATGCTTCAGACGGACGTCGACAAGCTGAAGTCGGCGGGCAAGGTGTCCTCGTTCAAGACGTTCAACGCCAACGGCGACACCTCGCAGCAGATCGCGCAGATCAGAGCGATGATCCAGCAGAAGTACGACGTGATCCTCGTCGACGCGGGCTCCTCCACCGCGCTCAACCCGGCGCTGGAGCAGGCCGTCGCCGCCGGTATCACCGTCGTCGCGTTCGACTCACTGCCGACCAGTACGAAGGTCATCCGGGTCGGGACGGACCAGAAGGCCTGGGGCTCGATGATGGCCGAGTGGCTGGCGAAGAAGCTGGACGGCAAGGGCAGCATCATCGCCATGAACGGGCCGGCCGGTGTCGCGGTGAGCGAGGACCGCTGGTCGGGGGCCGAGACGGTCTTCAAGAAGTACCCGGACATCAAGATCGTCAGCAATGTGCACAGCGAGTACAACCTCGCCCCGGCCGCCCAGGCCTTCGCCTCCGCCTACTCCGCCCACCCGGACATCGACGGCGTGTTCTCGCAAGGAGGCGCGCTCTCGGCCGCCGCGCTGCAGACGCTGGTCAAGCAGGACAAGAAGCTCGTCCCGATCACCGGTGAGAACTACAACGGCTTCCTGAAGCTGTGGCAGAGCAAGCAGAAGGAAGGTTTCTCCTCCCTGGCCACCGCCCAGCCCAACTACCTCTCCGTGATCGCCCTGGAGGCGGCCGTCGCCAAGCGGGAGGGCGTGGACGTGCCCCAGGACATCGACGTGCCGCTGCCCGAGATCACCGACGACAACCTCGGCGACTTCGCCAAGACCGACCAGGCCGACGACTCGTACCCGATCAACGACCTGCCGCAGGCCGAGATCGACAAGCTCATCGGCAAGTGAGCGGATGACCACCGTGCCGCTGCTGAGCGTGGAGAAGGTGTCGAAGTCGTTCGCGGGCAACCGGGTGCTCACGGACGTGAGCTTCGACGTCGAACCGGGGGAGGTGCTGGCCCTGGTCGGCGAGAACGGGGCCGGCAAGTCCACCGTCCTCTCCCTCGTCACCGGGCTCCTGGCCCCAGACTCCGGCCGGGTCGTCCACGACGGCACCCCCGTCCCCCGGGCGTGGTCTCCCCACCGCGCCCGGGCCGCCGGGGTCGGTTCCGTCCACCAGGAGCTGAGCCTCAACCCGCACCAGAGCGTCGCGGAGAACGTCTTCCTGGGGGCGTGGCCCAGCCGCCGGGGCCTGGTCCGGGGCCGTGACCTCGCGGCCCGGGCCCGGCCGCTGCTCGCGCGGGTCGGCCTCGACGTCGACCCGCGCACCCCGGTCGGACGGCTGCCGCTGGGCAGCCGCCAACTGGTCGAACTCGCCAAGGCCCTGGCCGGAGAGCCCCGGCTGCTCATCCTCGACGAGGCCACCTCCGCGCTGGACGAGGACCAGGTGGGCGCCGTGTTCCGGGTCGTGCGCGAACTCCGGGACCAGGGCGGCTCGGTGATCTTCGTCAGCCACCGGATGGCCGAACTCTTCGCCATCAGCGACCGGTTGACCGTCCTCAAGGACGGTGCCGTGACCGCGACCAGGGAACGGGGGAAGACCGACCACGACGACATCGTGCGGCTGATGGTGGGACGGGAGCTGTCGGACCTGTTCCCGGCGAAGGCGGACACCCCGGCCCCCGAGGGCACCGAACCACTCCTCCGGGTCCGCGGGCTCACCGTCCCCCGCGCCTGCGCCGGGGTCGACCTCGACCTCACCGCGGGGCGCGTCGTGGGACTCGGCGGACTCCAGGGACAGGGGCAACGCGAGGTGCTGCGCGCCCTGTTCGGGCTGGTCAGGCACACCGGGGACATCCGCTTCGAGGGGCGGCCGGTGCGGTTGTCGTCGCCCCGGGACGCGATCCGGCACGGTATCGCCTATGTGCCCGAGGACCGCAAGACCGAGGGCGTCCACACCGTGCGCAGCGTGCGCGCCAACCTCGCGTTGCCCAGCATGCGCGCGCTCGCCCCCGCGCGCCGTCTCACCACCGTCTCGCGCGGGGCCGAGACCGCGCTCGTCGACGACCTGATCGCCCGGCTGCGCATCAAGACGGCCTCCCCGGCGCAGGAGGCCCGCCGGCTCTCCGGCGGCAACCAGCAGAAGGTCGCGCTGGCCAAATGGCTGCCGACCGAGCCCCGGATCCTGTTGCTGGCCGAACCGACCCGGGGCATCGACATCGGCACCAAGCGCGAGATCTACCATCTGCTGCGCCGCCTGGCCGACGAAGGCCTCGCGGTGCTCGTCACCTCCGGAGACACCATGGAACTGGTCGGCCTGTGCGACGAGGTCGCCGTCCTGTACGAGGGGGCGGTCGTGGACCGTCTCACCGGGCCGGGACTGACGGAGGAGAGCCTGGTCAGGGCCTCGGTCATGGGCACATCGGCCATGGACGCCCCCGGCTCGGGGAGCGTGGTCCATGCGTGAGCGCCTCGCGGTCGCCGCGCGCGGCAACACCGACCTCCTCGCGCTGGCGGCGCTCCTGCTGGTGGTGCTGGCCGCGTACCAGCACTACGACTCCAGCCTGCTCACCCCCGCCTCGATCACCATCCTGTCCGCCCAGTTCCTGCCGCTGATCCTGGCGGCGGCCGGGCAGACGACGGTGATGCTGCTCGGCGGGATCGACCTCTCGCTCGGGGCGGTCCTCGCGCTCGCGATGGCCGTGTTCGCGACGTACGACGCCGAGGGCGCGGGCGGCGTGGTCGCGGCGGCCGGGCTCGCCCTGTGCGTGGCGGTCGCGGCCGGCGCGGTCAACGGCGCGCTCGTCGCCTACGCCGGGCTGCCACCGATCGTCGTCACCCTCGCCGCGTCCTTCCTGTGGGCCGGGGTCACCCTGGTGGTCCTGCCGCAGCCCGGGGGACAGGTGCCCGCCGGGCTGGTGGACGCGTACAACAACGGCTGGAACGGCGTCGCCCTGCCCGCCGTCACCGTCGCGGTCGTCCTCGGCCTGTGGAAACTGCTGCGCACCACCCGGCACGGGCTCGCCCTCTACGCCGTCGGCGGCAACGAACACGGCGCCTACGCGAGCGGGTTGCACACCCGGGGCGTGAAGATCGCCGGGTATGCGCTGGCGGGCGCGTTCACCGGGCTCGCCGGGATCGGGCTGGCCGTACAGACCGGTTCCGCCGACCCGACGATCGGGGCCCCGTACACGCTCAACTCGATCGCCGCGTGCGTGCTCGGCGGCATCAGCTTCTTCGGCGGGGTCGGCCGGATGCGCGGCACGGTTCTGGCCGCGCTCGTCATCGGGCTGCTGACCAACCTGCTGCTGTTCACCGGGATCTCGCCCTTCTACCAGCTCATCGTGCAGGGCGTGATCCTCGTCGTGGCGCTCGCCCTGAAGACGTACCTCACGAGGGAGGCGGCCGTATGAGCAGCCTGGCGCTGCCCAGTTCCCGGGCGACCTGGGCGTTCGGCGTACTCGCCGTCACCTGGATCGCCGCGATCCTCTTCGCGGACGGCTTCGACAGCGTCTCCAACTTTCGCTATCTGGTGCAGACGGCGTCGTTCCTGGGCATCGTCGCGGTCGGCCAGACCCTCGTCGTCATGATGAGCGGCATCGACCTGTCCGTCTCCGGAGTGGTCGCCCTGTCGGCCGTGGTGTGTGCCAAGTTCGCCTCCGGCACGGGCGGTGGCACGACGGCCGTCCTGGTGGCACTGCTGCTGAGCGCGCTCGTGGGTGCCGTGAACGCGGCCGGGGTGGTGTGGCTGCGCGTCCCGCCGATGGTGATGACCCTCGCCACCGGCACGATCCTCGCGGGCGCCCTGCTCGTCTACACCGACGGCTCGCCCAGCTCAGCGCGGGTCCCGCTGCTGGACACCCTCGCCAACGGCCGCCTCCTGGGCATCCCCTGGGCGTTCGTGCTGTGGCTCGCCGTCACGGCCGCCGCCTTCTGGCTGCTCCACCTCTCCCGCACCGGCCGCTACGCCTTCGCCCTCGGCGCCGGCGAGGGCGCGGCCCGGGCGTCGGGGGTGCCGGTCGTGTCCACGGCGTTCACCGCGTACGTCTCCTGCGCGGTCCTCGCCGGGGTCGCGGGCCTGGTCCTGCTCGGCTTCACCGGCACCAGCTCCCTGACCATGGGTAACCCGTACCAGCTCCTGTCCATCGCCTCCGTCGTCCTCGGCGGCACCTCCATCCTCGGCGGCCGTGGCCATCTCCTCGGTACGGTCGGCGGCGCCCTCCTGCTCACCCTCCTCACCGCCCTCCTGACCTCCTGGAACCTCTCCGAGGGCGTACGGCAGGTCGTGCTAGGCGTGCTGATCATCGGACTGCTGCTGGTCTACGCGAGGGAGCGCCGGACATGACGGCCTCGACGAGCTCGACGATCACGCCGGCCTCAGCGATCACTACGGCCTCGCCGGAGGAGCTTCTGCGGGACCTCGTACGGATTCCGTCCGTCAACCCCCGTGACGGGGCCGGCGACGGGGGCGAGACGGCGGTCGCGGTGTACGTACGGGACTGGCTGGCGGAGCGGGGTGTGCGGGCCGAACTGCACGAGGTGCTGCCGGGGCGGTGCAATGTCGTCGCCGTGGTGCCGGGGCGGCGTCCCGAGGCGGTCCTGCTGGAGTCCCACCTCGACACGGTCGAGACGGACGGGATGACCGTCGGGCCGTACGAGGGGGAGGTCAGGGACGGGCGGCTGTACGGGCGCGGTGCCTGTGACGCGAAGGGGCCGCTGGCCGCGTTTCTGCTGGCCCTCGCCGAACTCGCGGCCGGGGAGCCGCCGTTGCGCACGGTCGTGCTGGCCGGGGTGTGCGACGAGGAGCACGCGTACCGGGGCGTGCTGGGACTGGTCGAAGCGTTGGCGGGGCGCGTGGTGGTGGGGGCGGTCGTGGGGGAGCCCACGGGGCTGGTGCCGGCCATCGCGCACAAGGGGGTCGTGCGTTACACCGTGCGCACCACGGGGCGTGCGGGGCACAGTTCGCGCCCCGAGGAGGCCGTCAACGCGATCACGCTGATGGCGCCGGTCGTCACCCACCTCGCCGACCACCCCCCGGGTGTCCCGCCGCATCCGCTGCTCGGGCCCGCCACCCGCTCGGTCACCCGGATCCGGGGCGGCACCGGCCCGAACACCGTCCCCGGCAGCTGCGAGGTGGACGTCGACCGCCGGACGCTCCCCGGGGAGGACCTGGAGACCGTGTGGCGGGACGAGCGCGCCGAACTCGCCGCGCTGGGGGCGGAGGTGGACCCGCCGTTCACCGTCGACCCGGCCCTGGACACCGGCCCCGACGCCGAGATCGTCACCGCCCTGTGCCGGGCCCTCGCCGACCACGACCTGCCGTCCGGGGCCCGGGGCATGCCCTTCGGCACGGACGCCAGCAAGCTGGCCCGCGCGGGCATCCCGTCGGTGGTCTTCGGCCCGGGTTCGGTCGCGGACGCCCACTCGGCGGCGGAGTCGGTGGCGCTCGCCGACGTGCAGCTGGCCGCGCGGGTCGTGGTGGCGGCGGTGCGGGGGGCGGGGGACGAGCGGCCGGCCGAGGACGCGGGCGCGGTCGTACGGCGGGGTGAGGGCGGCGGTGTGGGGCCTGCGGGGGCTGCGGCGGCGGAGAGTTCGGCGCGGGGCGAGGGAGGGGTGTCGTGCGGATGAGGAGTCACCTCGGGGTCGGCGCCGCCGTTGGGGAGGCGGGGGAGGGCCGGCGTCCGGCCGTCCCGTCCTCGCCTACATCCACGAGATCAGGAGGGCCGTCATGCGGCTGACCGACCATGTCACGCTCGTCGCCAGCGGTGCGTACGGCTTCGATCTCAGCGACCCGCTGGACTGTCATGTCTACCTGGTGCGCGGCTCCCGGCACAGCGCGCTGGTGGACGCGGGCGCCGGCCGGTCCGCCCACGCCGTCGTACGCGCCGTGCGCGCGGCGGGCGCCGACCCCGGCCATCTCCTCCTCACCCACGGCCACGCCGACCACGCGGGCGGAGCGGCCGCGCTCGCCGAGCGGCTGCCCGGTCTGCGTGTGCTGGCCGGAGCCGAGGCCACGGCATGGATCGCGGCGGGGGACGAGCAGGGCGTCAGCCTCGACCGGGGAAAGGCCTCCGGGTACTACCCGGCCGACTACACCTTCGCCCCCTGCCCCCAGGTCGAGGCCATGGGCGACGGCGAGGAGATCGACCTCGGCGGCGGCGTGGTCCTACGGGCCGTCGCGACCCCCGGCCATGCCGACGGCCACCTCTGCTACCACCTGCGCACCCCGGACTACCGGGCGCTCTTCTCCGGGGACTGCGTCTTCACCGGGGGCCGTGTCTCGCTGCAGAATCTGCACGACTGCCGGGTGCCCGAGTACGCGGCCAGTCTGACCCTGCTGGCCGCGCTCGACGTCGACGCGCTGTTCCCCGGCCATCATGAGGTCTCGCTCGCCCGTGCCGGACGGCATCTGGAGGCCGCCCGCGACATCGTCGCCCGTGGACTGCTGCCGAGGAGTACGACATGACCACCACCCCGGGAGCCCCGGCCCGTCGTAACCAGGCGTCCTCGCTGCGCCGGGCGCTCACCGTCCTGGAGTACATCCGCGACCACGCCGGCACCGGCCGGGGCATCTCGCTGACCCGGCTCGCCGAGGAGCTCGGCATCAACAAGAGCACGGTGCTGCGGCTCGCCGCGCCGCTCCTGGAGGCCGATCTGCTGGTCCGCGACCGGGAGACGGGGTGGTTCCGGCTCGGGCACGGCACCCTGCGGCTCGGCCAGGCCTACCTCTCCTCGCTCGACCTGCGGACCGTCGCCACCGAGCCGCTGCGGCTGCTCCAGCACGCGGTGGGGGAGACCTGCCATCTCGTGGTGTACGAGGCGCCGGACATCGTCTACATCGACAAGGTCGAGAACGAGACCAACGTCCGTATGGCCTCCCGGGTCGGCAGCCGGGTCCCCGCCTACCGCACCGCCGTGGGCAAGGCCATCCTCGCGTGGCTGGGCGAGGAGGAGTTCCGGGTCGTGGTCGCCGCCGGGATGCCGCAGGTCACCCCGCACACGACCACCGAACCGCAGAGACTGCGCTTCGAACTGGACCGGGTCCGCCGGCAGGGCTACGCCATCGACGACCGCGAGAACGAACCCGAGGTGCGGTGTGTCGCCGCGCCGGTGTTCGACCACACCGACGCGGCGGTCGGTGCGGTCAGTGTCTCGGGGCTCACGACGCGGATGACTCCGGCGCGGGTGCGGGAGGTGGGGCCGATGGTGGTGCGTACGGGCCTCGACATCTCGCACGTCCTCGGCTCGTCCCGGGGCCGGGACACCGGTCGCTGATCGCTGCGCGGCCAGGGCCGTGATGTGTTGTCGGTTGTCTGCCGCGCCGTCGTGGCTGGTCGCGCCCACGCGGCGGAGCCGCATATCGATACAGCCCCGCGCCCCTGTCGGGGCGCCTGCCCCCGCTTGAACAGGAGCCCCATGGAAAGCCCCTCCTCTTCCACCGCCTCGACCTACGTCTTCGTCGAAGACCTGCGTGCCGAGGGCGTCGACGCCGTGCTCGGCCGGGTCCTCGGTGCGTACGGCTGTGACACGCTCACCGTCGCCGCCGCGTACCACCGGGCCCGGGACGTCACCCCGCACGGTCCGGCCCGGGTCACCCTGCGCCGGGACGGCGCCCACTTCGTGCCGCCGGCCGACCTGTTCGACGGGCTGCGTCTCGTGCCTCCCGTGCAGGCGGGCGCCGAGGAGGAGCCGTTGCGTGAGCTGCGCCGGCGTACGGCGGAGCAGGGCGCGGCGCTGCACGGCTGGACCGTGTTCCTGCACAACACCACGCTGGGCCTCGCCCACCCCGACGTCACCCAGCGGAACTGCTTCGGCGACCGGGCCGCCCCGGCGGACCTCTGCCCGGCCCACCCCGAGGTGCGGGCGTACGCCGTGGCGCTGGCCCGCTCGGTGGCGCGCGCGGGCGTGGACGCGGTGGTCGCCGAGTCCCTGCACTACGGCACCTTCGGCCACGGCTACCACCACGAGCGCAGCTTCGTCTCCCTGGGCGCGCCGGAGGAGTTCCTGCTCGGGCTGTGCTTCTGCCCGTACTGCGCGGAGAGGGCGGAGGCCGCCGGGGCGGACGCGGACGCCGCCCGCGCCGAGGCGGCCCGGGTGGTGGGACGGGTGCTCGACGGGGCGGACCCCCGGCCCACGGTCATGGCCGACCTGCCCGAGGCCGTCGCCGCCTACGTCCGCACCCGTACCGGCACCGTCACCTCGCTCGTCGCGGAGGTGGCCGACGCGGTGGCGGGGGAGGGTTCGCGGCTGGTCTTCCTCGATCTGACCGGTGCGGTGAAGGGGTACGCGGACGGCCGGCCGACGGGCGCGCTCGCCGTCGACGAGGCCTGGCGGATCGGTGTCGACGCGGCGGCGATCAGCGCCGTCGTCCCCGGCTACGGCGTGCTCGCGTACGCCCGGGACCCGGAGCGGATCGCCGCCGACGTCGCCGCCTACCGGGCCGTTCTGCGGGAGGGCTGCTCCCTGCGGGCCGTCCTGCGTCCGGGAGTCCCGGACACGGACTCCGCCGAGCGGCTGGCGGCGAAGACCGCGGCGGCCACCGGGCCCGGCGGGGCCGACGCCGTGGACTTCTACCACTACGGCCTCGTCCCGTTCCCGGTGCTGGACCGCATCCCCGTGGCGCTCAGGGCGAGGCACTGAATCCGGGGTCGTATTCCGGTCTGCGCGAGGTGAATTGCGACGGTTCGGCGGCGGGTAATTCGTGGCGGCGCTGTGGAGATAGTGCAATTGTCTGCCGTGCGGTCGCGCTTTATCGGCCTTTCGGTGTCGATTCGGACCTGACGTATCGCCCGGCGAAGGGTTGCGGCACATCTCTTCGTGCCGTAGTTACGTGAATCATGAACCTGTTCACCCGTGCTGCGTCCCTGCGCCGCCCGGCAGCCCCCACAGCCTCACAACTCCCCCACGAGTCCCCGGCTTTCGCTTCCAACGGCCCGTCCGATCCCGCCCTGGCGATGCTGACCGGCGAATGGATGATCGACGCGGCGCACAGCCGTATCGGTTTCTCCGTCCGGCACGCCCTGGTGACGACCGTGCGCGGGGCGTTCACCGAGTATCAGAGCCGGCTCTACTTCGACGGCCGTGATCCCTCGCGTTCACGGGCCGAGATTGTTCTGTCCACCAGGTCCGTCGACACCGGAGTGGAACAACGCGACGCCCATCTGATGGGCCGCGACTTCCTGGACGCCGCGGCCCATCCCCGAATGCGTTTCGTCAGTACGGCGGTGCGGCTGGTCGGCAACGATGTCTACCGCATGGCCGGCGAACTCACCATCAAGAGCATCACCCGACCCGTGGATCTGGAACTCACCTACATAGGACACGTCATGGACCCGTTCGGATACGAGCGGGTCGGATTCGACGGGACGACCACCATCAACCGTTCCGAATGGGGTCTCACGTACAACCAGCGGCTCGCGGAGGGCGGTGCCATGGTGAGCGAGAAGGTGCGCCTGCAGTTCGACATCGCCGCGATCCGCTCGGTTCCCGGCGGCTGACGGCCCGTCGCGCTCTCCTGGGGGTCCGGCATCCGCCGGACCCCACTTTTGAACGCGTTCAAGTAGGGGCGTACGCTCACCGCATGAGCGACAGATCCGCCCTGTTGAAGGGCATCCGTGCGTGGCTGGTCCTCTTCGTCGTCTGTCTGGTGCTGAGCGGCGCCACGGCGTTCCCGCTGGTCCATGAGCTGCGCTGGACCGAGGAGTTGCTGCGGTCGCTGTCCGTCGGGGAGCACCTGCCGGCGCTCGTGGAGTGGGTCGAGCGCGTACGGGCGGGCCTCGACGACGCCGACGCCGAGTACCCCTTCCTCCTCTACGGCACGGACTGGCTGGCCTTCGCGCACCTCGTGATCGCGGTGGCCTTCTACGGCCCCTACCGCGACCCGGTCCGCAACATCTGGGTCGTCGAGTTCGGCATGATCGCCTGCGCCGGCATCGTCCCGCTGGCCCTGATCTGCGGGCCGATCCGGGACATCCCCTTCTGGTGGACGGTGATCGACATGTCGTTCGGCGTGTTCGGGGTGATCCCGCTGTACGTCGTACGGCGGCGGATCAAGCGGCTGGAGGCCCTCACCGGCGGGTGGGACGGTCGAAAAACTGTTATCCCGGCCGCCTCCACACCGTCTCCGTAGGCATCCCCTGTTTCCCCACGTACAGGAGCGAGCCGTATGGGCAGTGTGATCTCCGCCTCGGAGGATCCCCACGTCACTGGGATGGCTGAGAAAGTACGGAACACAGCCGAGTGAGCAGGGCGATCCCAGTGGGACCGGAGGGAACGTACGTGGACGGGCGGCAGTGGCGCTCCACCATCGCGGCCGCGCAGGCGGGGGACCGGCGCGCCCTTGACGAACTGGTCGAGGGCTGGCTGCCCCTCGTCTACAACATCGTCGGCCGGGCCCTCAACGGCCACGCCGATGTCGACGACGTCGTGCAGGAGACCATGCTGCGCGCCGTCGACAACCTCGACACGCTGCGTGATCCGGACAGCTTCCGCTCCTGGCTGGTCGCGATCGCGATGCGGCAGATACGGGACCGGGCGCGCCGGCGCACCGCCGACCAGCTCGACGACGCCGATGCGCTGGGCGCCGCCGACTTCGCCGAACTGACCGTGCTGCGGCTGCAGTTGGAGGGGCAGCGGAAGGAGGTCGCGGAAGCGGTCCGCTGGCTCGACGACGAGGACCGGCAGTTGCTGTCCCTGTGGTGGCTGGAGGTCGCGGGCGAACTCAGCCGGCGCGAGCTCGCCGCCGCCGTCGGTATCAGCAGACAGCACGCCGCCGTACGCGTCCAGCGGATGAAGGCCCGGCTGGAGACGGCGCGAGGCATCGTCCGCGCCCTCGACTCCTCCTGCTCCGACCTGGGCCGGGTCACCGCCCGGTGGAGCGGGCGGCCCGACTCGGTGTGGCGCAAGCGCATCGCCCGGCACATCCGGGGCTGCTCCCGCTGCGACGGCCACGGCCGCCCCGGTGAGGTCGTCGTCCCCGCCGAACGCCTCCTCGTCGGCCTCGCCCTGGTCCCCGTCCCCGTGGGCTTCACCCTGTCGCTGGCGTTCGGCGGCAAGACCGCCGTGGCGGCGACCGCCGTGACCGCCTCCGTGGGCTGGTCCGCCAAGATGCTCGGCATCCTCTCCAAGCCCGCCGTCGCGATGACGGCGGGCGCGACGATCGTCGCCGGGGGCGCGTACGTCGTCACGAAGCCCCCGGAGGACCGGCCCCCGCAGGCCGCGCCCACGACGCTCAGCACGGCGCGCGTGCCGGCCGCCTCGACACCCCGCGCCCCCGCGCCCTCCCGCTCCTCCTCCCCGTCGCCCTCGCCGTCCCCCTCCGCCTCCCCGTCGCCGTCGCGGACGAAGGAGAAGGACCTGTACGGCAGCGTCGTGGACGCCGTGGACGAGGCGCCGGACCCGGACACCCCGCCCGCCGCCCTCCCGCGCCGGCCCGAGTCCGGCGTCACCAGCAGCGGCGGCGCACGGACCGTGATGAACCACCGCGGCGACAACGTGACCTTCACGGGCGAGGGGTACGTCCTGGTCCGCTGGCAGATCTCCCCCCAGTACCGGCCCGGGAACCTGGTCATGCCGGCCTGGACCGGCCTGAAGGGCAAGCTCTTCCACGTCGCCTCGGGCGGTGGCCGCCGCATGGACGACCCGACCTCCGCCGACGGCAGGACCTCCGGCATGGGCGGCCCCGACATCGGATACACCGTCCTCCCCGACGGCACCCAGCAGATGTGGCAGAACGAGTACTTCTACCTCGACGGCACGGTCACCCTCACCCAGAACGAACGCGGCGCCGACTACGGCATCACCGTCGCCCCCTCCACCTGGGACACCGTCACCGGGGACATCACCTACGGCCCCGACCGCGGCGCCCGCCGCTACGGCCTCGTCCGTGACGACGGCAAGGACTCGGCCCCGGTCCCGCAGTACGTCACGCGGGAGAGGCCGGAGGATGCGGCGACTGTGGGGCAGCGGTCGGAGGTGTAGGGCGCCTGGGCACTCCGTGGGTGCCTGAGAGCTTGAGGGTGCGTGGTG
Source organism: Streptomyces sp. NPDC001868 (assembly GCF_040297125.1). Taxonomy (NCBI): domain Bacteria; kingdom Bacillati; phylum Actinomycetota; class Actinomycetes; order Kitasatosporales; family Streptomycetaceae; genus Streptomyces; species Streptomyces sp. NPDC001868. The sequence goes on from NZ_JBEOYO010000014.1 coordinate 98,112, forward strand.
TGGGGCGCCTGAGAGCTCGGGGGTGTGTGGGCTTCGGCGGGTGCGGGTGCGTTGTGGTTGATCGCGCAGTTCCCCGCGCCCCTGAAGGGCGCGCTGTGGTGGGCCCCAGTCAGAAGCGCCGTCTAGAAACGCCGCCTCAGTGCGCTCAGCGCGTCGATTCGGTTCGTCGTGATCGAGTCGACGCCCGCTTCGATCAGGCGGCGCATGGAGCGACGGGTGTCGGGGGTCCAGGCGGAGAGGAGGTAGCCGTCCTTGTGGACGCGGTCGGCCAGGGGGCGGGTGATGAGGCCGAAGCGGTAGTTGAGCCAGCGGGGGCGGATGGTGTCCAGGAGGGCGGGGCGGGGTGGGGCGAGGGTCTTCCAGGTGAGGGCGATCTCGGCGGTGGGGGCGGCGGCGCGGACGGCCAGCAGGGTGGGCGGGTCGGCGCTGTAGTAGACGCGGTCCTCGGCGTCGTACTCGCGTACGACGCCGAGGATCTGCCGCACCGCCCGGGGGTTCACCGCGCCCGGCAGGTCGACCAGCACCCGGCTGCCCTTGGTGGTCAGCAGCGCGTCGGCCAGCGTCGGCACCCCGTCGGCCGTCAGCCCGCGCAGCTCCGCCACGGAGAGCGCGGACAGCGGCCGTTCCACCTCCCAGAGCCGGTTCAGCGTCGCGTCGTGCAGCAGGACGGGCACGCCGTCCCGGGTGGTCCGTACGTCGAACTCGACGGCGTCCGCGCCCAGTTCGAGCCCGGCGCGCAGGGAGTCGAGGGTGTTCTCACGGTGGCGGTAGGGGGCGCCGCGGTGGGCGACGGCTGTCACGGTGCTCATGAGGGTGGTCGTCCCGATCGGGTCAGGGGGTCAGCCAGGCCGAGGTGTAGGTGTCGATCTCGGCGGACAGCCGGGCCTTGCCGGCCTCGTCGAGGAAGGACGCCTCCACGGCGTTCTTCGCCAGCGCGGCCAGCCCCTGCTCGTCGAGGTCGAGGAGGCGCGCGGCGATCGCGTACTCGGAGTTGAGGTCGGTGCCGAACATCGGCGGGTCGTCGGAGTTGATGGTGACCAGGACCCCGGCCTGTACGAACTCCTTGAGGGGGTGGTCGTCGAGGGTGCGGACCGCGCGCGTGGCTATGTTCGAGGTCGGGCAGACCTCCAGGGCGATCCGGTGCTCGGCGAGGTGCGCGAGCAGCTTCGGGTCGCGGGCCGCGCTGGTGCCGTGCCCGATGCGCTCCGCGCGCAGCTCGTTCAGCGCGTCCCAGATCGTCTCGGGCCCGGTGGTCTCGCCGGCGTGCGGCACCGAGTGCAGCCCCGCCGCGATCGCCTGGTCGAAGTACGGCTTGAACTGCGGCCTCGGTACGCCGATCTCGGGCCCGCCGAGCCCGAACGCCACCAGCCCCTCCGGCCGCAGCCCGTCGTCGGTGGCGAGCCGGACGGTCTCCTCGGCCGAGACCAGCCCCGCCTCACCGGGAATGTCGAAGCACCACCGCAGTACGGTCCCGAACTCGGCCTCCGCCGCCTTCCGCGCGTCCTCGATCGCCTCCATGAAGTCCCGCTCCTCGATCCCGCGCCGGGTGGAGGAGTACGGCGTGATGGTCAGCTCGGCGTACCGCACCTGCTGCCGGGCGAGGTCCCGCGCCACCTCGAACGTCAGCAGCCGGACGTCGTCCGGGGTGCGGATCAGGTCCACGACGGACAGATACACCTGGATGAAGTGGGCGAAGTCCGTGAACGTGAAGTAGTCCGCGAGCGCCTCGGGGTCGGTGGGTACCTTGGAGTCGGGGTGGCGGGCGGCCAGTTCGGAGACGATCCGGGGGGAGGCGGAGCCGACGTGGTGTACGTGCAGTTCGGCCTTGGGCAGACCGGCGATGAAGGCGTGCGGGTCGCGGGTGCCGAAGGCGCCGGGAGCGGCGGACGCGCCGGAGACGGCGGGGTTCACGGGCACGCTCTGCGCGGTGCGGTGGTCGGTCAAGGTTCCTCCCCGGGAACGGCGTCCGCCCGGGACCTGGGTCTACGTCGGGGGACGCGGGTGATCGGCTGATCGATGACTCGGGATCATCGTAGGCGGCGATCCGCGCGCCGAACCACGGGCTTTAGCATGACCGGACGTACAGCTGATCGCGTACGACGGACAAGACGACGCAGAGCGGCACGGAACGTACAGGGGGACCCATTCATGCCGTCCGACGAGGCACCGATTCCTGAGACACCGGCCGATCCGCGGCCCGACCCGTGGGCGTCACCGCAGGGTGATGCCGCGATACCCATGACGGTGGTCGACGGCGCCACCCTCCCGACGGTGACCGATGACGCCGTTCCGACGCCGGTGGTCGACGGTGCCACCCTGCCGACAGTGATCGACGACGCCGTTCCGCCGACGGTCGTCGACGGCGCCTCCCTTCCGACCGTGACCGAGGACGCGATACCGCCCACGGTCGTCGAAGGGGCCGACTCGTCGACGGTGGCCGGTGGTTTCCCCTTGCCGGCCGGGTCGGACGCCGCTCCCGGGCCCGAGGACGCGATACCGGCCCCGGCGGCGACGGTCGCGCTGGACAAGCCGGCCGCGCCGGCCGCGTCCACGAGTTCCGGCCCCGCCGAGCCTGCCGAGCCCGTCGCACCCGCCCAGCCCGTCGCACCCGCTGAGCCCGCCCAGCCCGTCGCCCCGGTTCCGCCCGGGTGGTCGACCCCGCCCGCCGCTTCGGCCGCTCCCGCGGCTCCGGCTCCCCGCGATCCATGGGCCGCGCCCGCCGACACCCCGGCGCCGAGCGCCTCCGCCCCCTCCTCGCCCTCGGTGCACGACCGGATGACGGTCGTGTCTACGCCGGGTGCGGACACGAGTGGCCCGGCACCGGCCGGTTCGGGTGGGTCGACGTCTCCATCGACCCCCGCGAGGCCGCAGCCCTGGGCCGGTCCCGGCGCGTTCGCACCGCCGGGGGGCGGGCCGCCCGCCGGGTCCACCGCCCCTGCCCCCAACCCGTTCGCCCCGCCCGCGCCCCACGCGCCCAGTGCGCCCCACGCGTCCTACCCGCCTCCCGCGCCCGGCGCCCCCTACGCGGCCCCCGGAGCCGCCGTACCACCCCCGCCCCTCAGCCCCGACGGGCCCGGGCAGGTGCCGTACGGCTATCCGCAATACCCGGCTTACCCGGGCGCCCACGCACACCCCGGGGCCGGCTATCCGGCTCCCCACGCCGGCTACCCGGTGGCCGGCCACCCCGCTCCCGGCGCGGGCTACGCCTGGCCTGCGATGGCGCCGCCGCCGAGCAACGGGATGGGCATCGCGGCGATGGTGCTCGGCATCTGCGCCGCCGTGCTGTTCTGTCTGTGGCCGCTGGCGATCCTGCTCGGGATCATGGCCGTGATCTTCGGGTCCATCGGCCGGGTCAAGGTCCGCAAGGGCGAGGCGACGAACCCGGGGCACGCCCTGGCCGGGATCATCTGCGGAGTCGTCGGCATCCTGCTGGGCATCGGCTTCATCGTCCTGCTCGTCGTGGCGCCCGGCAGCGACGACTACGACTCGGACACCGACCCCTTCGAGGACGGCTACTCCACATCGCTCTCGCTGGTGCTGCCGGCCGACGCCGGTGGCGCGGCCCCGACCGCCGGCCTGGCCTCGCCCCGCACCCGCTAGACGTCGACCCCGCTCGACAATCTCTCCCGGGCCGCCATCAGCGCGAAGCCCAGCAGATTGGGACCCCGCCACCGCGCGGGGTCCATGGCGCGTCCGTCGTCCGCGGCGAGGCCGATGCCCCAGACGCGGTCGAGGGGGCTGGCCTCGACGAGGACGCGGTCGCCCGTGCCCAGGAGGAACATCCGCAGGTCGGTGTGGGCGGCGAACTTGTGGATGCTGCCCTCGACGACGATCGCGAAGCGCTCCCGCTCCCACACGGCATTGTCGAAGCCGCGCACCAGCCGCCCGATCTTCTTGGCCTGCGCGGGGCCCGCCGCGGCGACGGCCTCGCGCTCCGCCTCCGCGTCCCCGAACAGCCGGGCCTTCGACGCCATCATCCAGTGCTCGGCCGTCGCGTACTCCACGCCGTCCACCGTGAACGGCGACGGCCACCACTGGCTCAGACAGCTCGCGCCGATCCGGCCGTCGGGCCGTGGCCGGTGGCCCCAGAAGTGCAGGTACCTGACCCTTGCCCCCGAGCGGACCGCCCCGGTGAGCGTGTCCCAAGAATCGATCTTCTCCATGTCGACGAGTCTGGCAGCCACCACTGACAATCCGTCCTCGATTTCCCGCCCTGACTGGACACCTGGTCGACAGATTCCGTCGCGTAACCAAAAGGCAACAACGGAATCACTTGTTGGCGCCGCATGGCTCTGTCAGGATCGGCACTCAAATCGAGCTGGAGCTACGCCACCCACCCCCGAGGACACAGGGGGCACCGGCGGAGGAGAGCGACATGCAGAACCCGGGCAGCGCCACCCCGGACCGATTCCCCGCACAGGACCGCTTCGCGGCCGGCGCGCAGTACATCGCCGGCCGCCCGACGAAGGGCACATCGGGCCGTACCCACACGGTCGTGGACCCCGCGACCGGTGACGAGGTCCTCACCTACGAGCTGGCGGGCCCGGACGACGTGGACGCGGCCGTCGCCGCCGCCCGCGCGGCGTTCCCCGGCTGGGCCGCCACCACCCCCGGTGAACGGTCGGACGCGCTGCACCGCTTCGCCGCCGTCCTGGCCGACCGGGCGGAGGAGTTCGCGCGGGCCGAGTCCCTGCAGTGCGGGAAGCCGCTCAAGCTGACGCGCGAGTTCGACGTGCCCGGCACCGTCGACAACACCGCGTTCTTCGCGGGCGCCGCCCGGCATCTCCAGGGCCAGTCGGCCGGCGAGTACTCCGGCGACCACACCTCGTACGTACGCCGTGAACCCATCGGTGTCGTCGGGTCCATCGCGCCCTGGAACTACCCGCTCCAGATGGCCGCCTGGAAGATCCTCCCGGCGATCGCCGCGGGCAACACGATCGTCCTCAAGCCCGCCGAGCTGACCCCGCTGACCTCGCTGCTGTTCGCGCAGGCGGCCACGGACGCCGGAATCCCCGACGGTGTGATCAACATCGTCACCGGGACCGGCAAGGAGGCCGGGGAGCACCTCGTCGGGCATCCCGACGTGGTCATGACCTCCTTCACCGGGTCCACGGCCGTCGGCAAGCGCGTCGCCGAGATCGCCACGGCCACCGTCAAGCGCCTCCATCTGGAGCTGGGCGGCAAGGCCCCCTTCGTGGTCTTCGACGACGCCGACCTGGAGGCCGCCGTCAACGGCGCGGTCGCGGGCGCCCTCATCAACACCGGCCAGGACTGCACGGCCGCCACGCGCGCGTACGTACAACGCCCCCTCTACGAGGAGTTCGTGGCGCGGACGGCCGCCCTGATGGAGACCGTCCGGCTCGGCGACCCCTTCGCCCCGGGGACCGACCTCGGCCCGCTGATCTCGCACGCACAGCGCGACCGGGTCGCCGCCTTCGTCGAGCGGGCACGCGCGTACGCGCGCGTGGTCACCGGCGGCCAGGCGCCCCAGGGGGAGCTGAAGAACGGCGCCTACTACCGGCCCACCCTCGTCGCGGACGCGGCCCAGGACAGCGAGATCGTCCAGTCGGAGATCTTCGGCCCGGTGCTCGTGGTCCTGCCCTTCGACAGCGACGACGAGGGCATCCGGCTCGCGAACGACACCCCGTACGGCCTCGCCGCCTCCGCCTGGAGCCGGGACGTGTACCGGACGAACCGTGCCACCCGCGAGATCAAGGCGGGCTGTGTCTGGGTCAACGACCACATCCCGATCATCAGCGAGATGCCGCACGGCGGCTACAAGGCCTCCGGCTTCGGCAAGGACATGTCCTCGTACTCGTTCGAGGAGTACACCCAGATCAAGCACGTCATGTTCGACAATACGGCGGTCGCCAGGAAGGACTGGCACCGCACGATCTTCGGGGACCGCTAGCCACCCCGGGGACCGGCCGCCCGACCCCCGGCCGGTCCCCGCCCACCCTCCCGAAAGGGCGCCTCCGAAAGGGCATCACGCGCATGGAGCAGTACGAGCCCGACCGCCTGTCCCCGGCCCAGGTGGCCGCCGTGCGGCGCAGCCTCAGGAACGGCAGGGCGGCCCTCAGCCGCCGTTCGCTGCTGCGCGCCGGAACCGGCGGCGCACTCGCGATCGGCGGGCTCGGCGCGCTGAGCGCCTGCGGCATCCCCGCGGCGAAGAACACCTCGGGTGTCTCGTCCGAGGACCACTCGGCGAAGGAGAAGGTGGTCAACTTCTCCAACTGGACCGAGTACATGGACGTCGACGACGGCGGCAAGCACCACCCCAGCCTCGACCAGTTCGCCGCGCGCACCGGTATCAAGGTCAAGTACACCGAGGACATCAACGACAACGTCGAGTTCTTCGGCAAGATCAAGCCGCAGCTCGCCGCCGGTCAGGACACCGGGCGCGACCTCATCTGTGTCACCGACTGGCTCGCCGCCCGGCTGATCCGCTTCGGGTGGGTCCAGAAACTGGACGCGTCGAATCTGCCGCACGCCTTCATGAACCTCTCCCAGCAGTTCCGCAGCCCTGACTGGGACCCGGGGCGCGCGTACTCCTATCCGTGGACCGGCATCTCCACGGTCATCGCCTACAACAAGAAGGCGCTCGACGGGCAGGAGGTGAAGTCGGTCTCCGACATGCTCGACAACCCGAAGCTGAAGGGCCGGATCGGCTTCCTCTCCGAGATGCGCGACAGCATCGGCATGACCCTGCTGGACCTGGGCAAGGACCCGGCGAAGTTCTCCGACGACGACTTCGACGCGGCCATCGCCCGCCTCCAGAAGGCCGTCGACCAGGGCCAGATCCGCCGCTTCACCGGCAACGACTACACCTCGGACCTCACCAAGGGCGACCTCGCGGCCTGTATCGCCTGGGCCGGTGACGTCGTCCAGCTCAAGGCCGACACCCCGGACGTCGACTTCGTCATCCCCGAGAGCGGCTATCTGACCTCGACGGACAACCTGCTGATCCCCAACAGGGCCCGGCACAAGACCAACGCCGAACGGCTCATCGACTACTACTACGAGCCGAAGCCGGCCGCCGAACTCGCCGCGTACATCAACTACGTGTGCCCGGTCGACGGTGTGAAGGCGGAGCTGGCCAGGATCGACCCGGACGCGGCGAACAACCCGCTGATCATTCCCGACGCGGCCATGGCAGCCAAGTCACACGCCTTCCGCTCCCTCAGCCAGAAGGAAGAGACGGCGTACGAAGAGAAGTTCGCGAAGCTGACAGGGGCGTGACGAGAACGATGACCAGCAAGAAGAGCACAGGCGAGGGCGGCGGCGACGTCCGCCTCTCCGGTATCGGCAAGACCTACGGCTCCTTCACGGCCGTGCACCCGCTCGACCTGACCGTGCCGGAAGGTTCCTTCTTCGCCCTTCTCGGCGCCTCCGGCTGCGGCAAGACCACCACCCTGCGCATGATCGCCGGCCTGGAGGAACCTTCCTGTGGAAGCGTCTTCCTCGGCGACCTCGACGTGACGAACCTGCCCCCGTACAAACGGCCGGTCAACACGGTCTTCCAGTCCTACGCCCTCTTCCCGCACCTCGACATCTTCGAGAACGTCGCCTTCGGTCTGCGCCGGCGCGGCATCAAGAGCGTGAAGAAGCAGGTCGGGGAGATGCTGGAACTGGTCCAGCTCGGCGAACAGGCCCGCAAGAAGCCGCATCAGCTGTCGGGCGGCCAGCAGCAGCGGGTGGCCGTCGCCCGCGCGCTGATCAACCACCCGAAGGTCCTGCTCCTCGACGAGCCCCTCGGCGCCCTCGACCTCAAGCTGCGCCGCCAGATGCAGCTGGAGCTCAAGCGCATCCAGACCGAGGTCGGCATCACCTTCATCCATGTCACGCACGACCAGGAGGAGGCCATGACCATGGCCGACACGGTCGCCGTGATGAGTGGCGGGCACGTCGAGCAACTCGGCTCACCCGCCGACCTGTACGAGAACCCGCGGACCACCTTCGTCGCCAACTTCCTCGGCACCTCCAACCTCATCGAGGCCGAGGTCGATTCGAAGAGCGCCGGCGACATCGTGCTCAAGGCGGGCGACGGCAAGCTCGTGCTCCCCGAGGCGCGATGTTCGGCACCCGCCACGACCGGCGGCAAGGTCCTCGTCGGCGTACGCCCCGAGAAGATCACCCTCACGCACGCGGACGACGCCGGGGAGATCCCGGTCGGCCGCAACCGCATCACGGGCACGATCGCCGCGACCAGTTTCATAGGCGTCTCCACCCAGTACGTGATCGACAGTTCGGTCTGCCCCGAGTTCGAGGTGTACGTCCAGAACATCGACCGCGACACCCGGCTCGTCCCCGGCGCCGAGGTCGTCCTGCACTGGAATCCGGCGCACACCTTCGGCCTGGACGCCGCCCAGGACATCGACGCCGGTGTCGACGAGGGGGCGGCCGTCTGATGTCGACCCTCACCGAGGCCGAGGCGCCCCCGCCTCTCGCCCCCGCCCCGGCCACCACCGGGAAGCCACCCCGCAAGAGGGGCCGCTGGACGCCGTATCTGCTGCTCGCGCCCGGCCTCATCTGGCTGCTGGTCTTCTTCGCGATGCCGATGGTCTACCAGGCCTCCACGTCCGTGCAGACGGGCTCCCTGGAGGACGGCTACCGGGTCACCTGGCACTTCGCGACGTACTGGGACGCGCTGAGCGAGTACTACCCGCAGTTCCTGCGCTCGGTGCTCTACGCGGGCACGGCGACGGTCCTGTGCCTGCTGCTCGGCTATCCGCTGGCCTATCTGATCGCGTTCCGGGCCGGCCGCTGGCGCAATCTGATCCTGATCCTGGTGATCGCCCCGTTCTTCACCAGCTTCCTGATCCGCACCCTCGCCTGGAAGACGATCCTGTCGGACGGCGGCCCGGTCGTCGGCGCGCTCAACACCCTGCACGTCCTGGACGTCACCAGCTGGCTCGGCCTCACCGCCGGAGACCGGGTGCTGGCCACCCCGCTCGCGGTGGTCTGCGGCCTCACCTACAACTTCCTGCCGTTCATGATCCTGCCGCTCTACACCTCCCTCGAACGCATCGACGGACGGCTGCACGAGGCGGCCGGCGATCTGTACGCCAAGCCGTTCACGACGTTCCGCAAGGTCACCTTCCCGCTGTCGATGCCGGGCGTCGTCTCCGGCACGCTGCTGACCTTCATCCCGGCGAGCGGCGACTACGTGAACGCCGAACTCCTCGGCTCCACCAACACCCAGATGATCGGCAACGTCATCCAGAGCCAATTCCTGCGGATCCTCGACTATCCGACGGCGGCGGCCCTTTCGTTCATCCTCATGGCCGCGATCCTTCTCATGGTCACGGTCTACATCCGTAAGTCCGGGACGGAGGATCTCGTTTAAATGGCCTTCGTCAACTGGCTCAAGAGCCGTCTCGTCGTCATCGCGGGACTTCTGACGCTCGGATATCTGCTCCTGCCGAACGTCGTCGTCACCGTCTTCTCCTTCAATCAGCCCAAGGGCCGCTTCAACTACGAGTGGCAGGAATTCTCCACGGCGGCCTGGACCGACCCGTGCGGGGTGGCCGACCTGTGCGGCTCGCTCTCGCTCAGCCTCCAGCTGGCCGCCTGGGCGACCCTCGGCGCGACCGTCCTGGGCACGATGATCGCCTTCGCGCTGGTGCGGTACCGCTTCCGCGCGCGGGGCGCCGTCAACTCGCTGATCTTCCTGCCGATGGCGATGCCCGAGGTCGTGATGGCGGCCTCGCTGCTCACCCTGTTCCTCAATCTGGGTGCACAGTTGGGATTCTGGACGATCCTCATCGCCCACATCATGTTCTGCCTCAGCTTCGTCGTCGTCGCCGTCAAGGCCCGCGTGATGTCGATGGACCCGAGGCTGGAGGAGGCCGCGCGCGATCTGTACGCCGGTCCCGTGCAGACCTTCGTCCGTGTCACCCTGCCCATCGCGGCGCCGGGTATCGCTGCGGGTGCGCTGCTGGCCTTCGCGCTCTCCTTCGACGATTTCATCATCACCAATTTCAACGCGGGTTCGACCGTCACCTTCCCCATGTTCGTCTGGGGCTCGGCACAGCGCGGCACACCCGTGCAGATCAATGTCATCGGTACGGCCATGTTCCTGGTCGCCGTACTGTTCGTGGTGGCCGGAATGGCCATCGGGAATCGCAGAAAGCGGCAGAAGGCATAGCGCCGCCCGTCCGGATCACTCTGTAGGGAGTTGAAATCATGGCCCCAAGCGCCATGAACCGTTGGACAAAGTCACTCTCCGACGCACAGCCGGTCCCGTACTGGCTCGAAGACCCCGGCAAGCCCCGTCCCGAGGCCGCGCTGACCGGCGCCGAGACCTGCGATCTGCTGGTCGTCGGCGGCGGCTACAGCGGACTGTGGACCGCGCTGATCGCCAAGGAGCGCGACCCGGACCGGGATGTCGTCCTGCTGGAAGGCCGTGAGGTGGGCTGGGCCGCCTCCGGCCGCAACGGCGGCTTCTGCGCCGCCTCGATCACCCACGGCCTGGCCAACGGCCTCGCCCGCTGGCCCGACGAGATCCACAAGCTCCAGGAGCTGGGCGCCCGCAACCTCGACGAGATCGAGACGGCGGTCGCCCGCCACGGCCTCGACTGCGACTTCGAACGCACCGGTGAGATCGACGTCGCCACCGAGACCTACCAGGCCTGGGAACTGCGCGACTGGTACGACGAGATCGCCCGCGAGGGCCTCGCCGACGGCATCGAGTTCCTCGACGCCGACGCCGTCCGCGACCAGGTCGCCTCACCCACCTTCGAGGCGGGCCTGCACGACCGCCGGGGCGTCGCCATGCTCCACCCCGCGAAGCTGGCCTGGGGCCTGAAGCGGGCCTGCATCCGACTCGGCGTCCGCGTCTACGAGCACACCCCCGCGCTGAACCTGAAGTCGTACGGCGCCGGCATGGCCGTCCGCACCCCCTACGGCCAGGTCCGTACCCGGCAGGTGGCGCTCGGCACGAACATCTTCCCCAGCCTGGTCAAGCGCGTCCGCGCGTACACCGTCCCCGTCTACGACTACGCCCTGATGACCGAGCCGCTCACCGCCGACCAGCTGGCGTCCATCGGCTGGAAGAACCGGCAGGGGCTCGGGGACTCGGCCAACCAGTTCCACTACTTCCGGCTCAGCGCCGACAACCGGATCCTCTGGGGCGGCTACGACGCGGTGTACCAGTACGGCGGCCGGGTGCGCGCGGAGTACGACGACCGCCCGGAGACGTACGCCAAGCTGGCCGGGCACTTCTTCACCTGCTTCCCGCAGCTGGAGGGCGTCCGCTTCACCCACGCGTGGGGCGGAGCGATCGACACCTGTTCCCGTTTCTCGGCCTTCTTCGGCACCGCCCACCAGGGCAGAGTCGCCTATGCGGCCGGCTATACGGGCCTGGGCGTGGGCGCCACCCGGTTCGGCGCGGACGTCATGCTCGACCTGCTCGCGGGGGAGCGCACCGAACGCACCGAGCTGGAGATGGTCCGCCGCAAGCCGCTGCCGTTCCCGCCGGAACCCTTCGCCTGGACCGGTATCGCCCTCACCAAATGGTCCCTGGCCCGCGCCGACTCCCACGCCGGCCGCCGCAATCTGTGGCTGAAGGCCATGGACCGGCTGGGACTGGGCTTCGACAGCTGACGCGGCCGACGCGGCGCCGTCCGGAACCCCCAGAAACGCCTGCCAGCGGGGCGTGAAGGCGCACCCGTGATCAACAGGCGTACGCCCTGCCGGACCGTGTTACCCCATTCACCACCAAGAAGTGGTCGGAACCCGCGTAATGCCCGGCCGGAACCTCTGTCTGTGCTCGTGACGCGAAACCGCGTCCGACGGAGCTCTAGAGAGAGGAAGGTCCCTGTCATGACTGGGGCCAAGACGGCGGCCGAATGGCTGGCATCCGTATCACCGGATCCCGAGGCCTGCCGCTGGGAGTGGGAGCGCAACCCCCTGGGGGTCGCCCTGCTTCCGGCCGGCAGGGCCTGGGACGTGCTGATCCTGCCGGGCCGACTCGGCTATCCCACGCTCGACGTCCTGACCCGCATCATCGACCAACCCGGACCCGTGCTCGTCGACTTCGGCGACGACCGCATGGGTTTCTTCGTACCGCCGGGCACGGCGTCGCGGTGGCTCGGCACGGGGGTGCGCAGCGCGGGCCGGGGCACCTGGATCGTGGTGCCGTACCCCGGCCGGCAGACCGGTGGCGTCCGCTGGCTGATCCCGCCGGACGGCAGCGGCACCCTCACCGACCCGGCCCTGCTCGAACTGGCCATGCACGAGGCGGCGGCGAGCCTGGCCGGGGACGAGGAGCGGTAGCCGGGGGCTGACAGCCCCACCGTCGTGAGGCGGCCGTCCCCCGGCCGCACCGCGCACTCGTCGGCCGCCCGTGCGGCCGACGCGGACGTCACCCCTTCAGAACGTCACCCCTTCAGAACGTCACCCCTTCAGAACGTCACCTCTTCAGGGCGACCCCTGTGCGGTGTGGCGACGCACCCCGAACCACAGCGAGGAGAGCAGCGGCGCGCACACGCACCAGCTCGCCACCACGTCGAGCGGCCAGTGGTAGCCCTGGCGCACCAGGCCGAAGCCGACCCCGATGTTCAGGACGACCGCGAGGACGACGACCGCGCGGCGCGCGGGGGCGCCGCGCAGCCACGGCAGCAGGAGCAGGACGGCACCGCCGTACGCGACGGACGCGGTCGCGGTGTGGCCGGAGGGGTAGAAACCCGTGCCGGGGCCCATGATCGGCGGGCCCGAGCGGGCGATGAGCTCCTTCAGCGGGATCACCCAGAGCGGTACGGCGGCCATGAGGAGCGCTGCCCCCGCCGACGGCCGCCACCAGTGGTCCCTACCGGTGGCACGCAGCCGCCACCCCACGTACAGGAGCACGGCGGCGAGGACCGGGACGGCGACCGTGATGTTGCCGAGGTCGGCGAGGAACTGGGTGGGGGCGCCCCGGTGGACGAGGGAGTCGCTGAGGCGTTCGTCCGCGCGGGCCAGTGGGCCGTGCGCGAGGACCTGCCAGGTGATCAGGGCGAAGAGGAGGGCCGGGGCGCCGAGAAGGAGGAGGGCGGCGGGGCGGCCGGAGGGGGTGGTCGGCCACCCCCGAACAGGGGGGGTGGTTCGGGGGTGGCCGTCCTGATCGGTGTGCCGCACGCCCCGGGGGGTTTGGGACGCGCGGCCATCCGATCGGTGAGGAGATCCGGAGCCGGAAGCTCCGGGTGTGTGCGCGAGGGCACGACCAGGGCGAAGCTGGGGAGGCCCCGACCCTGTGTCGCCCACAGTCCCCTGTGGGCGGGGTGTATCTCTCATCTGCGGTAGAACCTACGACAGGGATCGCGGTGACGACAGGCGGAATCGCGCCCCGACATCCACCTTGCACACCTTCTTCACGCCCTCCGACGCTTGTCCACAGGGACCGGAATCCAGGATCGGATTCCGGTTCCGGGAAGCGTGGGACGTCGGAGGCGGATGGGAGGTTCCGTATGCGGGCGCCCCGCAATGGGGGCGCTCGCACGGGTGTCAGATGCGGGTGAACGCCTGCTCGATGATGTCGAGGCCCTCGTTCAGGAGGTCCTCACCGATCACGAGCGGCGGCAGGAAGCGCAGCACGTTGCCGTAGGTGCCACAGGTCAGGACCAGCAGGCCCTCCTGGTGGCAGGCCTTCGCCAGCGCGGCGGTCGCCTCCGGGTTCGGCTCCTTCGTCGTACGGTCCTTGACCAGCTCGATGGCGATCATGGCGCCACGGCCCCGGATGTCGCCGATGACGTCGAACTTCTCGGCCATGGCGGTGAGCCGGGCCTTCATGACCGCCTCGATGCTCTTCGCCTTCGCGTTGAGGTCGAGCTCCTTCATCGTCTCGATGGAGCCGAGGGCGCCCGCGCAGGCGACGGGGTTGCCGCCGTAGGTGCCGCCCAGGCCACCCGCGTGCGCCGCGTCCATGATCTCCGCGCGCCCGGTGACGGCGGCGAGCGGGAGACCGCCGGCGATGCCCTTGGCGGTGGTGATCAGGTCCGGGACGATGCCCTCGTCCTCGCACGCGAACCACTGGCCGGTGCGGCAGAAGCCCGACTGGATCTCGTCGGCGACGAAGACGATGCCGTTGTCGGAGGCGAACTTGCTGATCGCCGGGAGGAAGCCCTTGGCCGGCTCGATGAAGCCGCCCTCGCCGAGGACGGGCTCGATGATGATCGCGGCCACGTTCTCGGCGCCGACCTGCTTGGAGATCTGGTCGACGGCCTGCGCGGCGGCCTCGGGGCCCGCGTTCTCCGGGCCGGTCGGCCAGCGGTAGCCGTACGCCACCGGGACGCGGTACACCTCGGGCGCGAACGGCCCGAAGCCGTGCTTGTACGGCATGTTCTTCGCCGTCAGCGCCATCGTGAGGTTGGTGCGCCCGTGGTAGCCGTGGTCGAACACGACGACGGCCTGTCGCTTGGTGTACGACCGGGCGATCTTCACCGCGTTCTCGACGGCCTCGGCGCCGGAGTTGAACAGCGCGGACTTCTTGGCGTGGTCGCCCGGCGTCAGCTCGGCGAGGGCCTCGGCGACCGCGACATAGCCCTCGTACGGCGTGACCATGAAACAGGTGTGCGTGAAGTCCTGGAGCTGGGCGGTGGCCCGGCGGACGACGGCCTCGGCGCTCGCGCCGACGCTCGTCACGGCGATGCCCGAGCCGAAGTCGATCAGCCGGTTGCCGTCGACGTCCTCGACGATGCCACCGCCCGCGCGCGCGGTGAACACCGGCAACACCGACCCCACCCCCGCCGCGACCGCGGCGACACGACGAGCCTGCAACTCCTGGGACTTCGGTCCGGGGATGGCGGTGACTACGCGGCGCTCCTGGGGAAGTGCGCTCATGTGGGGCTCCTGGGGATGTTGCGGACGCTTGTCTTCTTTTCTCGCAGGCTAGGACCGGGAAGGACTGCTGGGCATGCTCCATGTGGGCGTTGTCGGCGGTGTCGCTTGTCCTTGGTGGACATGGCGCGTTGCCGGAGGTGAATCGGGGGCGGGTGGGTCACGGACAGGCCGCATCATGGCCCGCCCGGCCACGTAAGCGGTGAACTCCCCTTGCGGGGGCGTTAGATTGGCTCGCTGATGGTGGACGGAACGGCTGGTCAGGGGGCAAGCGCGATGAACAGCGACGGGACGCGGGACGCGCGGGGCACGCATGCGAATCCTGTGCCGCGCCCGACGGGACCACCCGAGGGAGCCGCTCTGCCCCCTCGGCCCTCGCGCGCGCCAGGGGTTCCTCCGATGCCGGACGGGTCTTCCTTCCTCGCGTGGCTGCGGGCACCGCGACCGGACGCGGCACCGGGCGTGTGGCGGTTCGGACATACACCGCGACCCGACGAGGAACCCGAGGAGATCCCGAAACGACAGCTCCTGGGCGGCGCCCTCATCGCCTTCCTGGTGGGCTGGCTCGTGTGGTCCCTGCTGCAGAACGGCTATCTCGGCTACTGGTGGTGGATCCCGCTCGACCTGATCGTTCCCGATTCCTGGCAGGGCGGCTCCGGCGAGGGGGGCCAGGTCGGCACCTTCATCGTGTACGGGGGCTACGAACTGCTCGTGGCCCTGTTGATCCTGGTCGCGGTGGCCCGGCTGGGCCGCTGGGGCGAGGTCTGGCGCCGCTTCGTCGCTCCACGCCTCCGAGGCGGGCCGCCGGAGCAGGCGGCCCCCGCCGCCCAGGACGACCCCGCCCAGTGGAACCAGCTTCGTGAAGCCGGGGCCGTCGATGCCGCCGAGCGGCTGGTCGTGGAGGCGGGGGCCGGGCTGATGCGGGATGTGGATCATGCGCGGATCATGCGGGCGTGGCAGGGGGTGCGCAGTGGGCGGCACAGTCTGGCGACGTTCACCGGGGCCGTGCTGAAGGACGGCGCGGCGGCGTGTCTGCACCCGTCCGGGGAGCGGGATCTGCCCGCCCGGCTCGCCCGGCACGACATGGTGACCGGGCAGGTCCGCCTCGGCGGCACCGTCGACGACCCGCGCAACCCGTACGCCTACCGGGGCACGGGCCTCGCCGTGGGCCCCGAACTGCTCGGCACCTCCCTGCTGGCCGTCGGGCCCGCCGGATCGGGCAAGACCGGCAGCGTGGTCTGGCCCGTCGCCGAGTCGCTGTGCCTGCACGCGCTCGCCGGACGGGCCGCGGTGGTGGTCGTGGGGGCGGCGGGCGCGGGGCTCGGCCCGGCCGACGCGTACGACGTCGTCGTACGGATCGGGAACCCGGAGTCCGTCTACGACCTTGACCTCTACGGCGGCACCACGGACCCCGACGAGGCCGCGGCCGTCCTCGCGGAGGCGCTCGTCGGCGACCTCACCGACCCGCACCCCGGCGGCGACAGCCGGCGCTCCACCACGGTGCTCGCCCAGCTCCTCGGGCCGTTCCGGGCGGTGCACGGACGCTTCCCGTCGGTGCCGCAGCTGCGGCAGCTCCTGGACGGCGCCCCCGGCCCGCTGGCCGAGCTGCGCACGGCCCTCCAGGACGCCGGACAGGAGTCGCTGCTGCGGGAACTGGACGCGCGGGAGCGCCAGCTCGGGCACCCCGGGGATGTCAGCGGCGTACTGGCGGACCGGGTCGCCCTCCTCGACCGGCCCGCCTTCGCCACGTTCTTCGACACCTCCGGGCAGACCCGGCCCTTCTCCCTGCGCGCCCTCGACCACCCCGTACGCGTCCGCATCGACCTCCCCGAGCGCGGCCACGCCGACGCCTCGCGCATCCTGGCGCGGCTGGTGCTCGCGCAGTTCACCGCGAGCGTCGCCGTACGGGAGGACCGCTCGCTGTTCGCCTGCCTCGTGCTGGACGACGCCACCGGGGTCGTCACCCCCGAGGCCGTACGCGGCATCCAGCGGCTGCGCTCCGCCAACGCCGGCACCGTCCTCACCCTCCGCACCCTCGACGACGTGCCCCGGCCGTTGCGCGGGCCGCTCCTCGGCGCCACCGGCTGCCGGATGGCGCTGTCCGGGCTCACCCCGTGGGACGGGCAGGACTTCGCCGAGGTCTGGGGCAAGGAGTGGACCGAGGCACGGGACGTCACCGACCGGCAGATCATCGCCGACTCCCCGGCGGGCAAGGCCTGGCACGCGCTGCGCCGCGTCATCACCGGCCATGCCCCCACCGCGCGGGCGGTGACCGTACGGCAGGTGGAGCGGGAGCGGTGGTCCGCGTCCGAACTGGCGCACGGTGTGCCGCCGGGCCACGCCGTGCTGTCGCTGACGAGCGTCCGGGGCGAGCACGCGCCGCCGTTGCTGGTGGATCTGCGGGGCTGAGGAGGGCGGCCCGCAGTGGTCGGCGCGAGCGGTCGGCGGGGGCGTTCGGTTTGAGCCAGATGGGTGGCGGTGTGGGGGGCCTGTGATCGTACGGTGAGGCAGAATCGGGACAGGTCGTTCATACGCGGCGGCCAAAAGCCCACATCGACCTGAAGGTCCCATGCCCCCCACGCTCGCCTCGCTCGTCCACCACTCCACGCTCAAGCTGACCGTGCGGGCGGGCGAGGACCGCCTGGATGTGCCGGTGCGCTGGGCGCACGCCAGTGAGCTCGCCGATCCCGTGCCGTACATGGAGGGCGGGGAGCTGCTGCTGATCACCGCGCTGAAGCTGGACGCGGAGGATCCGGAGGCGATGCGGCGCTATGTACGGCGCCTGGTGGGGGCCGGGGTCGTCGGGCTCGGCTTCGCCGTCGGGGTGCACTACGAGGACATCCCCGAGGCGCTCGTCGCGGCGGCCGAGGGGGAGGGGCTGCCGCTGCTGGAAGTGCCCCGGCGTACGCCCTTCCTCGCCATCAGCAAGGCGGTGTCGGCCGCCATCGCCGCCGAGCAGTACCGGGCCGTGACGGCGGGGTTCGCGGCGCAGCGGGAACTCACCAAGCAGGCGTTGACCGACGGCCCCGAAGGGCTGCTCGGCGCGCTCGCCGGGCAGGTCGACGGGTGGGCCGCCCTGTACGACGCCTCCGGCGCGGTCGTCGCGGTGGCGCCCGAGTGGGCCGAGCGGCGGGCCGGGCGGCTCACCGCCGACGTCGAACGGCTGCGGGACCGGCCCGCGCCCGCCAGCGCGGTCGTGGGCGGGGAGGACCGTGTCGAGCTGCACTCCCTCGGGACCGGGCGCCGGGCGCGCGCCGCCCTCGCCGTCGGCACGGCCGCCGCCCTCGGCACGGCCGAGCGGTACGCCGTCCACTCCGCGATCGCCCTGCTGACGCTCACCACGGAACGGTCGCGCTCCTTGCACGCCGCCGAGCAGCGGATCGGGGCGGCGGTGCTGCGGATGCTGTTGGCCGGGGAGTGCGATCACGCGCGTGCCGTGGCCGGGGGGTTGTACGGGGAGTTGTTGGACGCGCCGTTCCGGTTGGTCCTCGCGGAGTCGGCGTCGGCGTCTGCGGCGCGGGCTCGGGTGGAGGGGGCCGTGGGGGCGGCGGGTGTGGCGGGTGGGGCAGGTGGGGTCGAGGGGGTGGCTGGGGCCGGTCTCGCCGTCGGGGCGGGGGGTGGTTCCGGTTCCGGTTCTGGCTCCGGTGGAGGGGGGCGGGGGGCGGTTGCCGGTGGATCGGGGGGTGATCTGCTCGGGCAGCTCGTCGAGGTCGTGGAGGCCGCCGCTGCGCGGGCGGGGGAGGCTGTGCTCGTCGTTCCCGACGGGGAGCGGCTTGTCGTGCTCGCGGTGGACGGGGGTGCGGCGGTGGCCGCGTGCGGGGAGTTCGCGGTGGGGTTGGAGGCGTCTCGGGTGGCTGGGCGGGATGTGGGGGCCGTGGTCGGCAGTGGCTCCGGGGTTGGTCTTGATTCGGGTTCGGGCTCCGGTGCTCGTTCCGGTTCCGGTTCGGGTTCGGGTTCTGGGTCTGGCTCCCGTTCCGGTTCCGGCTCGGGGTCCGGTTCCGTCGAGGAGGAGGAGCTTGTCGTCGGGCTGTCCGCGCCGGCGGGGCCTATCGCGGCTGCCGCCGCCTACAAGCAGGCCGAGCAGGCGTTGTCCGTGGCTCGGCGGCGTGGGCGTTGTCTGGTGGAGCACGAGGAGCTGGCCGCGGGGTCGGTGCTGCCGTTGCTCGGGGATGACGCGGTGCGGGCCTTTGCCGACAGTCTGCTTCGGCCGCTTCGGGAGCATGATGCGACCGGGCGGGGGGATCTTGTCGCTTCGTTGCGGGCCTGGTTGTCGCGGCATGGGCAGTGGGATGCGGCTGCCGCGGATCTGGGGGTTCATCGGCACACGCTGCGGTATCGGATGCGGCGGGTGGAGGA
Source organism: Streptomyces sp. NPDC001868 (assembly GCF_040297125.1). Classification (NCBI taxonomy): domain Bacteria; kingdom Bacillati; phylum Actinomycetota; class Actinomycetes; order Kitasatosporales; family Streptomycetaceae; genus Streptomyces; species Streptomyces sp. NPDC001868. Next base: position 117,282 of record NZ_JBEOYO010000014.1, read on the forward strand.
GATTCTGGGGCGGTCGTTGGATGACGCCGATGTGCGGATGGAGTTGTGGTTGGCGTTGAAGGCTACGGCTGCGGCGGGGGAGTAAGGGCTTTTCCTCGCCCCCGCCGCCCCTACCCGTCCCATCCCTAGGGGCGCTGCCCCTTCGACCCCGAGGGGTGTGGGGTGGTGGGTGGGATGAGGGGTGGGGTGGTTGGGGTGGGTGGGCGTGTGCGGGTCCGGTGGGGCTTCTCGCGCAGTTCCCCGCCCCCTGAAAAGCAGGGGCTGCGCCCCGTGCTTTTCGGCCCGCAGCTCCGTTGTCGTTCAGCCCGTAACTCCGTCGTCCTTCGGCCCGCGGCTCCGGCGTCGTTCAGCCCGCAGCTCCGTCGTCTTTCGGCCCGCAACCCGTCGACCCTTCGGCCCGCAGCCCCGTCGACTTTCAGGCCCCGGGGCCATGGCCCTTTCAGGCCCGCAGGGGCCTGAATCCTTAGGGGCGCGGGGAACTGCGCGAGAAGCCCCACCGGGCCGCACCCGGCGACGCACCCCGACCCCGCCAATCCGTAGCAACCCGCGTCGATACTCATACGTGCCGGACAAGCGACCCCCCGCCGCCCCGGCCCTACCGTGGAGCCGGAAGCCGAGATGTGTTACCCACCGAAGGGCCGGGATCGACTATGACCGCCACCCACGCCTTCTGGCTCGCCGGCCGTCAGGCCACCGGTGAGACCACGTTCGATGTGAACTCGCCCTGGGACGGCCGCCTGGTCGGCAGGGTGAGCGTGCCGACGGACGAGCAGGTCGAAGAGGCCGTGGCCGCCGCGTACGCCGTACGGGACGAGTTCGCGGCGACGCCGGCGCATGTGCGGGCCGCCGTTCTGGACCACGTCAGCAGGAGCCTCGTCGAGCGCACCGAGGAGATCGCCCAGCTGATCTCCGCCGAGAACGGCAAGCCGATCAAGTGGGCCCGGGGGGAGGTCGGCAGGGCCGTCTCCGTGTTCCGGTTCGCGGCCGAGGAGGCCCGGCGGTTCAACGGCGGCGAGGCGCAGCGGCTCGACACGGACCTCGGCGGACAGGGCCGGCTGGCCCTCACACGCCGCTTCCCCAAGGGCGTCGTCCTCGGTATCGCGCCCTTCAACTTCCCGCTCAACCTCTGCGCCCACAAGATCGCCCCGGCGATCGCGGCCGGTGTGCCGATCATCCTGAAGCCCGCCCCGGCCACCCCCCTCTCCGGTCTGATCATCGGAGAGCTGATCGCGGACGCCGCCGCCGACCTGCCCACCGGCTCCTGGAGCATCCTCCCCGTCGCCAACGACCGTATGCCCGCCCTCGTCCAGGACGAGCGGCTGCCCGTGATCTCCTTCACCGGGTCCGAGAAGGTCGGCTACGCGATCATGGACTCGGCGCCGCGCAAGCACTGCACGCTGGAGCTGGGCGGCAACGGCGCGGCGGTCGTGCTCGGCGACTGGGCGAGCGACGAGGACCTCGACTGGGCCGCCGGTCGTATCGCGACCTTCTCGAACTACCAGGGCGGCCAGTCCTGCATCTCCGTGCAGCGGGTGATCGCGGACGCGTCCGTGTACGACCGGCTGCTGCCGCGCATCGTCGCCGCGGTCGAGGCCCAGGTGACCGGCGACCCGGCCGACGGCGCCACCGATGTCGGGCCGCTGGTCAGCGAGGACGCCGCCAAGCGCGTCGAGGCGTGGGTCCAGGAGGCGGTCGACGCCGGGGCATCCCTGCTGGCCGGCGGCAAGCGCGACGGCGCCTCGTACGCGCCGACCGTGCTCGCCGACGTACCCGCCGATGTGACGATCTCCTGCGAGGAGGTCTTCGGGCCCGTCCTCACCGTACGGAAGGTGGAGGGGGAGGCCGAGGCCTTCGCCGCCGTCAACGACTCCAAGTACGGCCTCCAGGCGGGTGTCTTCACGCATGATCTGCAGACCGCCTTCCGTGCCCACCGCGCCCTGGAGGTCGGGGGCGTGGTCATCGGCGACGTGCCGTCCTACCGCGCCGACCAGATGCCGTACGGCGGGGCGAAGCAGTCCGGTGTGGGGCGTGAGGGTGTGCGCTTCGCCATGGACGACTACACCTATGAGCGGGTGATGGTGTTGACCGGGCTTCAGCTCTGAGGCGCCGATGAGATCACTTCGCCCCAACCCCTAGCTTGTGACAATCGTTTTCATGTAGTCTCGGGTCAGATCCCGGGATGAAGGGGCCCGGCACCGATGCCTTCCGGTGCCGGGCCCCTTCTGTGTGCCGGTCTTCTTCCGGACCCTCAGCCGGAGAAGCCGACGTGCGCCAGCCGCAGCGGGCCGCGCAGTCCGAGGTGGACGTCATGCACATCGGCCGCCGAGACGGCGGCGCGCAGGGTGGTGTACGTGTACGGGTCCGCGGTGGGGGTGTCCAGCGTCAGGGTCGCCAGTACCGGGCCGCCGACGAGGGAGAACTCGACGCTTCCCGCGCCCGCCACCTCCACCGTCATCTCGTGGACACCCGCGCCGAAGTCGCAGTTCTGGAAGAGCAGTTCACCGGCACCCTCGCCCGCCGGAGTCACCGCGTCGCCCGACACCTTCGTACGGTCGACGATCTCCGTGCCGCGCTGCTCGTCGAAGTCCGCCGCGGCCAGGCCATGGGAGACGACCGGGCGCGGGGCGACCGGATCGCCGTCGACGGTGACGGTCGTACGGAGGCGGATGTCCTCGCTCGACGCCCCGGCCAGCAGTTCGTACGCGCCCGGCTCTCGGTGCCAGGTGCCGTGGGCCACGTCCCAGAACTCCAGGACGGAGAGCGGGAGCCGGAAGGTCAGCTCCGTCGAGGCGCCGGGGGCGAGGGTGACGCGGCGATGGCCGAGCAGCTCGCGGCGCGGGCGCGGGACCGAGGGCTCCTCGGCGCGGACGTAGAGCTGGGCGACCTCGTCGGCGGTCACCGCGCCCGTGTTGGTGACGGTGAAGGAGACCGTCAGGTCACTGTCGCCCACGTGGGTGACCAGGTTTTCGTACGCGAACTCCGCGTACGACAGGCCGTGGCCGAAGGGGAAGAGCGGGGTGCCCTCGAAGTAGAGGTACGTCTGACGGGCGCCGATCACGTCGTAGTCGAGGAGGCCGGGGAGGTCCGCGTCGGCCGCGTACCAGGTCTGCGGGAGGCGGCCCGCGGGGGAGACGTCACCGGCGAGGACCCGGGCCAGGGCGGTGCCCGCGGCCTGGCCGCCGTGCGCGGTCCACAGGACGGCGGGCAGGTCGGAGGGGTCGACGGCGTACGGGTAGGCCGAGACCAGGACCAGCGCGGTGTTCGGGTTGGCGGCGCGGGCCGCGCGCAGCAGGCGTTCCTGGTGGGCGGGGAGCGCGAGCGTCGTACGGTCCTCGGTCTCGCGGCCGTTGATGTGCGGGTCGTTGCCCGCGACCACGAGGACCACGTCGGCCTCGGCGGCGACCCGTGCGACGGATTCCTCGCCCCGCTCGCTCACGAGGAGATCGAAGATTTCCGGATTACCGTCGGCAACCTTCACGCCGTCGGCGGCGACGGTGACATACCGGCCTGTCCCCGCGTGCTTGAGGAGGTGACCGTTCTCGTGAGGTTCGAGGAGGAATGTCTCCTGGACCACCCAGCCGCCCGGCTGATCGGCCGAGGCGCGCAGATATCCGTCGTCGGCGACCGAGAGGTAGCGGCCGTCGGGCGCGCGGAAGGTGAGCACGCCCGCGCCCCAGTCGACGAGGGCGAGTTCGGTGCCGTCCGGGCCCGTGGTGAGCGGCGCCAGATCGGTGCGGCCGGCCAGGAGCGCCGGGTCGAGGGCGCCCTCCGCGCCGCGCACCTCGTCGGCGGCCTCGGGCGCCTCGGGCACGGACACGAACGCGCCGGTGGACAGCGCCCGGAGGCGTACGCGGTCCACGCCCTCCGCGAAGGTCACGCGCTCGGCGCCGAAGCGGTCGTACAGGCCTTCGAGCGGGGTCGAGCGGTGGATGAGGGTGCCGCTGTACCAGTCGAGCTTGCACTCGTCGGCGAGCAGGCCGACGACGGCGATACGGGTGTCGGCGGCGAGCGGCAGCAGACCGCCCTTCTGCGAGTGGCCGCGCTCGTTGTCCTCCGAGCGGCCGCCCTCGTTCTCCGGGAGGCCGTTCCCGTTCTTCAGCAGGACGATCGCCTGCTCGGCCGCCTCCTGGGCGAGAGCGCGGTGGGCCGGGGTGTCGAAGTCCTTGAGATCGGCGTACGGGTCCGCCCCGGGGTCGAACTCGCCGAGGCGGAAGCGGACCGAGAGCTGGCGGCGGACCGCCTCGTCGATGTCGTCCTCGGTCAGCAGCCCCTGGACCAGCGCGCCCCGGATTCGTCCGATCATCGTCGAGCTCTCCGTGCCGTGGTCGGTGAAGCTGTCGACACCGGCCCGCAGCGAGGCGGCGGTCGCCTCCTCATGGGTGGCGTAGTAGTGCTCGGAGTCGACCAGGTTCGACGGCGCGCCCGCGTCCGAGCAGACCAGCAGCGGCTCGTCGGTCCAGGTGCGCAGATGCTCGGCCAGATAGGGCGAGACATGGTTGGGGCGGCCGTTGACCAGGTTGTACGCGGGCATCACACCGGCCACCGCGCCCGCCTCGACGGTCTCGCGGAAGGCGCGCAGATCGTACTCGCGCAGGACGCGCGGGCGGACCGAGGAGGACGTCTCGGAGCGGTCGGTCTCGTTGTTGTGCGCCAGCCAGTGCTTGAGGACGGGGGCCGTGCGCCAGTACGTGGGGTGGTCGCCGCGCAGGCCCCGGGTGTACGCGGTGGCGATGGCCGAGGTCAGCTTCGGGTCCTCGGAGTAGCCCTCCTCGTTGCGGCCCCACAGGGGGTGGCGCAGGAGGTTGACCGTGGGGGACCAGACGTTGAGGCCGACGCGGTCGTCGCGGGCGCGCATGGCGCGGGTCTCGGTGGAGACGGCCTCGCCGACACGGCGGACGAGGTCCTCGTTCCAGGTCGCGCCGAGTCCCACGGCCTGCGGGAACACCGTCGCCGGGCCCATCCAGGCCACCCCGTGCAGGGCCTCCTGGCCGGTGCGGAACGCGGCCACCCCGAGCCGGTCGACGGCGGGCGCGAACTGGTGCAGGAACGCGATCTTCTCGTCCGCGGTGAGCCGCTGGAGCAGATCGTCGATGCGCTTCGCGAGCGGCAGCTGCGGATCGCGGAAAGGCGGCGTGGGCGTCGTCTGTGCGGTCACGTTGGGGATCCCTTTGCGGTGGAGCGGCGAGGCGCTTTCGAAGCGCTTCGATGCTCATTCGACCGTGGGGTGGGTGTCAAGAGACCAAGGCGCAACAGATCCGTTTCCTCACCGTCATACAGGCCGGGATATCGAAGGTCGGACGGGGACGTTCCGGTCGCCGACACCTCCGAGGAATCTGGGAATCGACCCTTGTGCACCCCCGGTCGTTCACTTAACCTCGCAGCAACATCGAAGCGCTTCGACAGCGTAGGGAAACGCTTCGCGTGCTCACCTCCCTCCGCTGTTCATCGGTTCCCCGCTTCAGCACAGCCAGTTCCACTCAAGACACCGCAGCCGACGGCCACCGCCGGGTGTCCTGGTGTGCGCCATGAAGGGTTGACGCAATGACGCCGAACTCCGCCACCTCCGCCGCGCCCAGCCGGAGAAGCTTCCTCGCCTCCACGGCGGTCGCCGCCGCCGTAGTGGCGGGGGGTGTGCCGCTGCTGTCCGCCTGCGGCGGATCGCAGGAAGGCCGCAAGGAGGGCACGACGTCGGGCAAGGACGCGCAGAAGATCCTTCCGACGTTCGTCGCGTCGACCGTCGTGGAGCCCGACATCCCGGCGAAGAACGGCTCGGCGGCCGGCTTCAGCAAGGCCATCGCCACGGCCGACCTGAAGACCTCGGTCCCGAAGAAGCTCGGCAGCGGCGGTGCCCTCAAGGTCATGGCGCCGTTCTGGGGCACCCCGCCGAAGGGCGACAACCCCTACTACACGGCCATGAACGAGGCCACCGGCGTCAAGGTGACCTGGCAGAACCAGGACGGTGTCACCTACGACCAGAAGCTCGGCGCGGTCCTCGCCTCCAGCGACATCCCCGACGTCGTGGTCGTACCCGGCTGGAACCTGATGGGCAAGATACCCAGCGCCATCAACGCCAAGTTCGCCGACCTGGGCCCGTACCTCTCCGGCGACAAGGTCAAGGAGTACCCGAACCTCGCGGCCGTCCCCTCCGAGGCCTGGCAGCGCGGCATCTTCGGCGGCCAGCTGCGCGCGGTACCGATGCCCGCCCCGTACGTCACGGACATCGCGCCCATGTACCGCAAGGACATCTTCGAGAAGAAGGGCTACAGCGTCCCGACGAGCCCCGACGAGTTCCTGTCCTGGGCGAAGGAGGCCACCGACGCCAGGTCGAAGGTCTGGGCCTGCGACGACATGAAGTGGTCGGCGTGGAACTTCTTCGGCGTCCTCGGTGCCAGCGACAAGGCGCTGTGGTGGAACATGGTCGACGGCAAGCTGGTCAACCGCGTCGAGACCGAGGAGTACCTCGAAGCGCTGGAGTGGACGCGGAAGCTGTACGCCGCCGACGTGGTCCACCCGGACGCGGTCTCCGGCAAGGCGGGCGGCGACGCCAGGAACCGGTTCACGGCCGGTCAGTCCCTGGTCTTCAACGGCAACATCTCCGCCTGGTGGGGCTCGGTCTCCGAACAGGCCACCCAGAACTCCGACTTCGACATGGCCGCGTTCGACATCTTCGGCGCCGACGGCGGCGACCCCACCCTCTACGCGGTCCAGCCCGCCAACATCTTCACCTTCGTCAGCAAGAAGGCGTCCGCCCAGCAGATCAAGGACTTCCTCGCCCTCTGCAACTACTGCGCCGCGCCCTACGGCACCAAGGAGTTCATGCTCACCGCCTACGGCGTCGAGGGCACGGACTACGACGTGAAGAAGGGCCTGCCGGTCAAGACCACCGCCGGCGTCAACGAGGTCAACGGCGCCTACGACTACACCGGCAACCCGGCCGCGTACGTCGCCTACCCCGACTTCCCCGAGGTCACCAAGGGCATCGTCGAGTGGCAGCAGCGTATGGGCGCCTTCACCAAGAAGACCTCCTTCTTCGGGCTGACCGTCACCGAGCCGAACCGCTGGGCCAACCTCGCCGACAACTTCGAGCAGTTGGAGGACGACGTCGTGCGCGGGCGCAAGAAGATCAGCGACGTCCAGCAGGCGGTGTCCGACTGGAAGAGCAAGGGCGGCGACGGCCTGCGCGACTGGTACAAGAAGCTGCTCGACGACAACGGTTCGGCGAGCTGACCCGGGGCCGAGGCAAGGAGAACGCCGTGTCGCACAGCACGGTGCCCCGGTCCAGGGCCGAGGCGAAGACCCCCGATGACCCCCCGGCGCCGTCCGACGACGCCGCCGGGGCCCGGCCCCGGGGCGGGAAGCGCGCGGACGGGCTGAGCCGCCGCCTCAGATTTCGGCGTGACCGCACGCTGATCCTGATGACGCTGCCGGCGGTCCTGCTGGTCCTGGTCTTCAACTACATACCGATCCTCGGCAATGTGGTCGCCTTCCAGGACTACGACCCGTACCTCAGCGACAACGGCTTCGTCGCCATCTTCCAGAGCCCCTGGGTCGGCGTCGAACAGTTCGAGCGGATCTTCGCGGACTCGGCGTTCTGGCACGCGGTGCAGAACACGTTCGTGCTGTTCTTCCTCCAGCTCGTCCTGTTCTTCCCCATCCCGATCCTGCTCGCGCTGCTCATCAACAGCATCGTCAGGCCCCGGATCCGGGCGGTCGCCCAGGCGATCATGTACCTCCCGCACTTCTTCTCCTGGGTCCTCGTCGTCACCGTGTTCATGCAGATCTTCGGCGGGGCGGGCGTCATCGCGCAGACCCTCCGCCAGCACGGCTACGACGGCTTCGACCTGATGACCAACCCGGAGATCTTCAAGTACCTGGTCACGGTCGAGATGATCTGGAAGGACGCCGGCTGGGGCATCATCGTCTTCCTCGCCGCGCTCTCCTCCGTCTCCCACGACCTGTACGAGGCCGCCGCGATGGACGGCGCCGGCCGCTGGCGGCGCATGTGGCACATCACCCTGCCCGCCCTGCGCCCGGTGATCGCCCTGCTGCTGGTGCTCCGCGTCGGCGACGCCCTCACCGTCGGCTTCGAGCAACTGCTGCTCCAACGGCAGGCGGTGGGCGTCGACGCCTCCGACGTCCTCGACACCTATGTGTGGTGGAACGGCATCCGCAACCAGGACTTCAGCTACGCCGCCGCCGCGGGACTCGTCAAGGGCGTGGTCGGCCTCGCCCTGGTTCTGACCGCCAACAAGGTCGCCCATCTCATGGGTGAGCAGGGGGTGTACAAGAAATGAGCGCACTCGTCGAGAAGGCGGCCCCGGTCGATGAGCGGCCGACTGCGCCGAAGCCGAGCCGCTGGGCCGCGCCGCCCCGCCCGTCCTGGGAGGAGGAACCCGCCAAGGCGGGCCTCGCGGGCAAGGGCATCGCCCTGGGCTTCGCCTGCTTCGCGATCCTCTTCCCCCTGTGGATCGTCATCGTCACCAGCCTCCAGACGAAGAAGACCATCGACGAGGCGGGCGGGCTGGTCGTCGTCCCCAAGGGCATCACCTTCATCGCCTACAAGGAACTCCTCAGTGGCGGCCAGGTCCAGACGGCCGCGCTGGTCAGCGTCGGGGTGACGGTGGTCGGCACGTTGTTCAGCATGACCGTCTCGGTCCTGTGCGCCTACGGCCTCTCCCGCGTCGGCTCGCTAGGCCACCGGTGGATCCTGATGACGCTGCTCGCCACGATGTTCTTCGGCGCGGGCCTCATCCCGACGTATCTGCTGGTCCAGGGCCTCGGACTCACCGACACCTACCTCGCGCTGATCCTCCCCAGCGCGGTGAGCGTCTTCAACATCCTGGTCCTGCGCTCGTTCTTCATGGGCATCTCGCCCGAACTCATCGACAGCGCCCGCATCGACGGCGCCGGCGACTGGCGCATCCTGTGGCAGATCGTGATGCCGCTGTCGAGGGCCGTCCTCGCGGTCATCGCCCTCTTCTACGCGGTCGGCTACTGGAGCGCCTGGTTCAACGCGTCCATCTATCTGACCGACCAGGACATGATGCCGCTGCAGAACGTCATGATCCAGCTCGTCCAGAAACAGGAACGCCCGGTCGGTCTCTCCGCCCAGATCAACACCGGCCAGCTCTCGCCGCTCGCCATCCAGATGGCGGTCATGGTCATGGCCCTGCTCCCCGTCGCCGTCCTCTCCCCCTTCGTCCAGAAGCACTTCAAGAAGGGGATGCTGACCGGTGCGGTCAAGGGTTGACCGGGGCGCCTAGTCGCTCGGGGGTGCGGGTTCGTCGGCGGGTGCGGGTGCGTGGGGCTTCTCGCGCAGTTCCCCGCGCCCCTGAAAGGCCTGCGGCCATTTCGGGCCGAAAAAGCAGGGGCGCGGCCCCGCTTTTTCAGGGGCGCGGGGAACTGCGCGAGCAACCACGCACCACCCGCACCCGCCGACGGACCCGCACCCCCGACCCATAAGGCGCCCACCCCGTACCCCTCCCCGCAAACCGAGGTATGTCATGCGCACCCCACAGCCGAGCCGCCGCACCGTACTCGCCGGGACGGCAGCCGCCGCAGCCCTCACGGCCCTCCCCGCACTGGGAACCCCGGCCCACGCGGCCGAGGCCCCGACAGCCGACGCCGACCCCACAACCCCCGGCGACATCACTTACCGTTGGCGAAACGCAGTGATCGGCGGCACCGGCTTCGTCACCGGCGTCCTCTTCCACCCGGCGAGACAAGGTCTCGCCTACGCCCGCACCGACATCGGCGGCGCCTACCGCTGGGACGACCGCAAGGCCCGCTGGACCCCGCTGACCGACCACATCGGCTGGGACGACTGGAACCTCCTCGGCGTGGAGGCCATCGCCATCGACCCCGCCCACCCCGACCGCCTCTACCTCGCCCTCGGCACGTACGCCCAGTCCTGGGCCGGCAACGGCGCGATCCTCCGCTCCGACGACCGCGGCGCCACCTGGACCCGTACCGACCTCACCGTCAAGCTCGGCGCCAACGAGGACGGCCGGGGCGCGGGCGAGCGCCTCCTCGTCGACCCGCGCGACAGCGACACCCTGTGGCTGGGCACGCGACACGACGGTCTGCTGAGGTCGACCGACCGGGGCGCCACCTGGGCGGCGGTGACCGGCTTCCCGGCGGCGCCCAGCGGCTCGGGCCAGGGCGTCACCCTGCTCGTCGCCGCCGGACGCGCCGTGTACGCCGGCTGGGGCGACGGCGACGGCACCTCCGCCAACCTCTTCCGGACCACGGACGGCACCACCTGGGAAGCCGTCCCCGGCCGCCCCACCGGCACCTCCGCCAAGGTCCCGATCCGCGCCGCGTACGACCGGCACACCCGCGAGCTGTACGTGACGTACGCCGACGCGCCCGGTCCCAACGGCCAGTCCGACGGCAGTGTGCACAAGCTCCGCACCACCAACGGCAAGTGGACCGAGATCACCCCGGTGAAGCCGGGCGGCACCACGGCCGACGGAGGCACCGACTCCTTCGGCTACGGCGGGGTCGCCGTCGACGCCCGCCGCCCCGGCACGGTGGTCGTGTCCACCAACAACCGCTGGGCCGACATCGACACCGTCTACCGGTCCACCAACGGCGGCCGTACCTGGACGTCCCTCAAGGACTCCGCTGTCTTCGACGTATCCGAGACTCCTTATCTCAAGTGGGGTGCCGACAAGCCGAAGTTCGGCTGGTGGATCCAGGCCCTCGCCCTCGACCCGTACGACTCCGGGCACCTCGTCTACGGCACCGGCGCGACCCTCTACGGCACCCGGGACCTGAAGCACTGGGCGCCGCAGATCCGGGGCCTGGAGGAGACCGCCGTGCGCCAGCTGATCTCGCCCCCGGTCGGAGAGGCGCACCTGATCAGCGGTCTCGGGGACATCGGCACGATGTACCACGAGCGGCTCACGGCGTCCCCGTCGCGCGGCATGGCGTCGAACCCCGTGTTCGGGTCGGCGACGGGACTCGCGCAGGCCTCGGCGAAGCCGTCGTACGTGGTCCGCACCGGCTGGGGCGACCACGGCAACGGCGCGTACTCCCGCGACGGCGGGCGGAGCTGGGCGCCCTTCGAAGCCCAGCCCGACATCGCCAAGAGCGCACCGGGGCCGATCGCCACCAACGCCGACGGCAGCGCGCTGCTGTGGTCCTTCGTGCACTGGGACGGCACGAAGTACCCCGCTCACCGCTCCGCCGACAACGGCGCGACCTGGACCGAGGTCCCCTCCTTCCCGAAGGGCGCCACGCCGGTCGCCGACCCGGCCGACCCGACGCACTTCTACGCATACGACACCGACACGGGAACGCTATACGCCAGCACTGACAGTGGCCGTTCGTTCACGGCGCGTGCGACGGGACTGCCGTCCGGCGACAGCCAGTTCAAGCTGGTCGCGGCCCCGGGCAGATCCGGTGACCTGTGGCTGAGCGTGAAGTGGAACGGGCTGTACCGGTCCACCGACGGCGGGGCGGCCTTCTCGAAGCTCGACAGCTGCTGGGCCTCGTACACCCTCGGCTTCGGCAAGGCCGCCGCCGGCGCCGACTACCCGGCGATCTACCAGGTCGGCTCGACGGAGACCATCACCGCCGTCTACCGCTCCGACGACGGCGCCAGGACCTGGACCCGCATCAACGACGACGCTCACCAGTGGGGCTGGACCGGCGAGGTCATCGTCGGCGACCCGCGCGTGTACGGCCGTGTGTACCTGGCGACCAACGGGCGGGGCATCCAGTACGGGGAGCCGGTCTGATGCCGGAACCCACGACCCGCGCTTCCACGGGCGGCCCGGCTCCCACGGGCGGCCCCGCTCCCACCGGCGGCCCCACCCTCGCCGACGCCACCCGCGGCCGGGTCCTCTTCGGCGGCGACTACAACCCCGAGCAGTGGCCCGAGGAGGTGTGGCACGAGGACGTACGCCTCATGAAGGAGGCCGGCGTCAACTCCGTCACCCTCGGAGTCTTCTCCTGGGCGAAGCTCGAACCCCGTCCGGGAGCCCGGGAGTTCGGCTGGCTGGACACCCTGATGGATCTGATGCACGACAACGGCATCGGCGTCGTTCTCGCCACCCCCACCTCCTCCCCGCCGCCGTGGATGGGCCGCCTCCACCCCGAGACCCTCCCGCGCGACGAGAACGGGCAGGTCGAGTGGTGGGGCTCCCGCCAGCACTTCTCGCACTCCAGCGACACCTACCGCCGCTACGCCGCCGCCATCACCGAGGACCTCGCCGCCCGCTACGGCGGCCACCCGGCCCTCACCATGTGGCACATCAACAACGAGTACTGCACCTACGACTGGGGCGACGAGGCGGCGGCCACCTTCCGCGACTGGCTCCGGAAGAAGTACGGCACCCTCGACGCCCTCAACGAGGCCTGGGGCACGGCCTTCTGGAGCCAGGGCTACGACGGCTGGCACGAGATCCTCCCGCCACGCCGCGCCCACTACATGAAGAACCCCACCCACGTGCTCGACTTCAAACGCTTCACGAGCGACATGCTCCTGGAGTGCTACGTCATCGAGCGCGACATCGTCCGCCGGCACACCCCGCACCTCCCGGTCACCACCAACTTCATGCCGATGTGGGTGGGTCAGGACGCGTGGCGCTGGGCCGAGGAGGAGGACGTCGTCTCGGTCGACATCTACCCGGACCCACGTGACCCGTTCGGCGCCCAGAACGGGGCGCTCATCCAGGACATGACGCGTTCCCAGGCGGGCGGCGGTCCGTGGGTGCTGATGGAGCAGGCCGCCGGGCCGGTCAACTGGCGCGGAGTCAACCACCCCAAGCCCCGTGGCCTGAACCGTCTCTGGTCCCTCCAGGCCGTCGCCCGGGGCGCGGACGCCGTCTGCTACTTCCAGTGGCGGCAGTCCCGGCAGGGCGCGGAGAAGTTCCACTCCGGCATGGTCAGCCACGCGGGCGAACAGGGCCGCACGTACCAGGAGATCAAGCGGCTCGGCACCGAACTCGCCGCCATCGGAGCGGAGGTGACGGGAAATCATGTTCACGCGGGCGTGGCGGTGCTGTTCGACTGGAACTCCTGGTGGGCGGGCGCCCAGGACGGCCGGCTGTCGTCCGAGGTCGACCTGCCCCAGGTCGTACGGTCCTGGCACCGCGCCCTGTGGGAGGCACACCTCACCACCGCCTTCGCCCATCCCGAGCACGACCTCTCCGCGTACCGCCTCGTCGTCGTACCGCAGCTCTACCTGCTCACCGACACGGCCATTGAGAACCTCCTCGCGTACGTACGGGGCGGCGGCACCCTCGTCAGCGGCTTCCTGACCGGTGTCGCCGACGAGGACGACCGCGTACGCCCCGGCGGTATGGACGCCCGACTCCGCGACCTCTTCGGCATCCGCACCCTGCACGAGTGGTGGCCGCTGGACGCGGGGGAGGAGGTCGAGTACGAGGGCCTCCGGGGGGCTTCGCGGGGGACCTTCCGGGGGACGCTGTGGTCCGAGGAGATCGAGGCGGCGGACGACGCCGACGAGGTCATCGCCTACAAGGGCGGCGAACTCGACGGATTCCCGGCCGTGTTGCGCAAGGGCCGCGCCTGGTACGTCTCCACGCTCCCCGAACCCGCAGCGCTGCGGGGCCTGTTGACGCGGGCCGCCGACGACGCCGGGGTACGGCCCGTACTGGACGGGCTGCCCGACGGCGTCGAGGCCGTACGGCGCGGCGATGTGCTCTTCGTGCTCAACCACGGCCGTGACGCGGTCACCGTCGACGTGCCGGGCACCCATCGCGACCTGCTCACGGGGGCGACCGTCACCGGGGCGCTGTCGCTCGGCCGGTACGGCGTGGCGGTGCTGAAATCATGACCATGAACAGGACCACGAACAGGACCACGAGCACGAGCACGAGCACGAGCGACACGGTCACGGAGGCCCGGTGGCACGGGACTTGGGAGCCGACGCCCGCCGGCCGCTGGGAGGACGCCTTCCTCAGCGGCAACGGCCGGCACGGCGCCCTGGTGTTCGGTGATCCGAACGACGACCGCGTCATCGCCACCCACCACACCCTCGTACGGCCCAACGGCGGCGAGACCGCCGCACCGCCGCGCCTCGCCCACGAACTGGCCTCGCTCCAGGACCGGTTGCTCGCCGGGGACCTGACCGCCGCCGAAGGGTTCACGGACGGGCGGGAGCTGCAGTGGGTGCAGCCCTTCCATCCCGCGTTCCAGGTGCGGCTGAGGCGGGAGGACGGTGACGGGGATGGGGACCGGGGTGGGCGTGGGCGTGGGTACCGCCGGTCGGTCGACTTCACCACCGGTGTCGTGGAGGCGGAGTGCGCGGGCTGGCGCAGCCGTGTCTTCGTCTCGCGCGCGGACGACGTGATCGTCCAGTACGTCACGGGACACCGGCTCACCCTCGACATCGACCTCGACCCCCGACTGCCGGGCGCGCCCCCGGACCTCGCGATCGGTCACGGCGCGGTCCTCACCCCCGAGGGCGCCCTCCTGAACCTGCGCGCCCGCTACCCGGGCAGCGACCGCGCCTACACCGGCACCACGCTCGTCGCCGTCACCGGCGGCCGTACGACCCTCACCCCGCCCGGCGTACGCCTGGAACGCGCCCAGTCCGTCCTGCTGCTCACCCGCATACGCCGCCACACCGGCGAACTGGACGCGGTGGCCGAGGGGCAGGCGTTGCGGGACCTGCTGCCGGAGGACATCGAGCCGCCGTACGCCTGGCTGCTGGACCGGCATGTGGGGATGCACCGGCCGGCGTATGAGCGGGTGTCGTTGGAGCTCGGGGGTGGGGGGATCGAAAACGAACATTCGTTTTGGCGGGTCGGGCAAAACGGGGGTTCGTTCTCGCGGAGTGGCGCACAAAACGAAGGTTCGTTCTTGCAGACCGCCGCCGCACAAAGCGAGGGTTCGTCCCCGCAGACCGCCGCCGCACAAAACGAGGGTTCGTTCCACACCACCCCCCAAAACGAACGTTCCCTCCCCGGCTCCGAACTCCTCCGCCGCCCCCAAAGCCCCGCTCTCCTCGAACGCCTCTTCGCCGCCGGTCGCTACCACCTCCTCTCCTCCAGCGGTCTGCTGCCGCCCCGGCTGGTCGGGCTGTGGACCGGTGACTGGGACACGGCCTGGGCGGGGGCGTTCACCAACGACGCCAACCTCAACCTGCAGACGTCATCCGCCGCGGCCGGGGCCCTTCCCGAGGTCACCGAGGCGCACGCGTCCCTGGTCCACGGTCAGCTCGCCGACTGGCGGGAGAACGCTCGGGCGATCTTCGGCGCCCGGGGTGTCGTCGCCCCGCCGCACTCCGACGGTGAGACCGGGCTGACGTACCACTTCAGCCGTGAGTACCCGCTGCACCTGTGGACGGCGGGAGCGGACTGGCTGCTGAAGCCGCTGGTCGACCACGACGAGACCCGGGGCGAACGCGATCCGCGCACGGCGTCCGCGCTCGCCGAGGTCGCCCTGTTCTACGAGGACTTCCTCACCCGTACCGACGCCGACGGGAACCTCGTCGTCGTCCCCTCCTACTCGCCCGAGAACCGTCCCGCGAACGCGAGTTGGGGCGCGGTCAACGCGGCCATGGACCTGTCGGCGGCACGGCACGCGCTGCTCACGGCCGCCGAGTACCACGCCGATCAGCCGGAGCGGGCGGACCGCTGGCGGGCGCTCGCCGACCGGATCCCGGCCCACCGCGTCAACGCCGACGGCGCGCTCGCCGAGTGGGCCTGGCCCGGCCTCGACAACACCTACGACCACCGTCACCTCAGCCATCTCTACGGCGTCTGGCCGCTGGACGAGATCAACCCGTACGACACCCCGGACCTCGCGGCCGCCGCCCACCGCGCCCTCGAACTGCGCGGCGCCGAGAACGACTCGGCCCACGGCCATCTCCACCACGCCCTCGTCGCGGCCCGGCTCCGCGACGGCGACCGGGTCGCACACGCCCTCGGCCAGGTCCTCGGCGGTGACTTCTTCCACGCCTCCCTGATGAGCGCCCACTACCCGAAGCGCGACGTCTACAACGCGGACGCCGCGCACACCCTGCCCGCCGTACTGATCGAGATGCTCGTGCAGTCGACGCCGGACCGACTGGTGCTGCTGCCCGCGCTCCCTGCGGCCTGTCCGTCGGGCCGGCTGCGGGGCGTCCGTACGAGGTTCGGGGCCGAACTCGACCTCACCTGGAACCCACGGCAAGCGATCGCGGTGATCCGCCCCACCCGGACCTGCCGCGTAGAACTCCGGACTTCCTCCGGCGCCGAATCGAGCACGTCGCTCGCCGAATCGAGCACGTCGCTCGACGAGCCGTGCACGTCGCTCGACCTCGTCGCCGGAGAAGACCGCGTCCTCACTCTGGGGCCGCGGTAGCTCTCCCCACCCCGCAGTTCCCCCCACCCATGGAAGGAACACGACACCCATGGCACTACGCACCCGCACCCGCACCCGCACGCTCACCGGGACCGCCCCGCGTCCCCACTCCCGCACCCTGGGCCGGATCGGCAAGGTCCTGCTGGCCCCCGCCCTCGCGCTCGGCGCCACCGTCGGTCTCGCCGCCGCCCCCGCCTCGGCCGCTGTCTGGAACTCCTGCGACCAGTGGGGCAACACGAGCCTGAACGGATACACGCTCTACAACAACATCTGGGGCTCCGGCGCCGGCAGCCAGTGCATCTGGGCCAACTCCGGTACCAACTGGGGGGTTTGGGCCAACCACCCCAACACCGGCGGCATCAAGTCGTACCCCAACTCCAAGAAGGTGATCAACAAGACGATCACCTCGCTCGGTTCGCTCAACAGCAGCTACAACGTCACGGTCCCGTCCTCGGGCGCGTACAACTCGTCGTACGACATCTGGGACACGGACTACGACTACGAGATCATGCTCTGGGTCAACTACAACGGAGCCGTCGGCCCGCTCGGCACCTCACAGGGCAACGTGACGCTCGGCGGCCACACCTGGGCCGTCTACAAGGGCAACAACGGCGCGAACGAGGTCTTCTCGTTCCTGCGGACCTCCGACTCCAACTCCGGCAGCGTCCAGATCCTCCCCATCCTCAAGTGGATCAAGGACACCAAGGGCTGGATGGGCAACGAGACCATCGGTGACGTGCAGTTCGGCTTCGAGGTCACCTCGTCCTCGGGTGGCCTGAACTTCACCACCAACAACCTGACTGTCAGCAGCAGTTGACGTTCGGCGGCCGTTGAGCCGTATCCGTATCCGTAGGTGAGCCCGAGCCGGTGCCGTCCCCCCACGCGGCACCGGCTCGGGTCGTCCTACGCCTGCGCCCGGGCCTCCGGTGTCAGACGGATGAGCAGCACGCCGGGGGTGCGCGGCACGGTCACCCGCAGTTCGCCGGTGGCCGGGTCCCAGGCCGCCGTGGAGTCCGTCCGTGCGGCGGACGGGTGCAGGATCTCCGCGCGGACGGGGGCGCCGAGACCGGCCAAGTGCGCGACCGGCAGCCGTACTTCGGCCTCCCCGCCCCTTCGCCACACCGAGACGTACGACGGTCCTCGTCCGTCCGGCGCCCGCAGCCCCAGCGCGAGCCACTCGTCCGTCCAGCCGGGCAGACCGAGCGGCCAGAAGGGCACCGTGTGGGCCAGGTCGCCGCGGATCGACTTGTAGGTGTCCACCGCGGCGCGTACGAGGCCGAGTTGACGTTCCGTCATGCGGTCGAGGTGGCCCGACAGATGGATGCGGCCGAGGAGGGCGCCGCCGAGGGTGAAGGTGATCAGGTCGTCGTCGTAGTCGGGTTGGGGGTAGGCCCAGACGGCGCCCTGTTCGGGCGGTACCGCCGTGGGCGCGGCGGCGGCGATCGGGGGGTAGCGCAGGGGGTCCTGCTGGTCGCTGGTGGACTGGAGCTGGGAGACGGCCAGGGTGGCGCCGTCCATGCGCATACCGCCGGAGGCGCAGTTCTCGACGACCAGGTGCGGGTAGCGGTCCAGGACGTCGGAGAGCCAGGCCAGGTAGGCGTGGGCGTGGCCCAGGAGGCCGGCGCCGGGGGAGAGGTCGCCGGGGGCGGTGGTGCCGGGGTCGATCACGATGTTGTAGTCGAGCTTGAGGTAGCCCACGCCCCAGTCACCGACGAGGCGGTCCACCGTCTTGTCGAGGTGCGCGCGGGCGGCCGGGTGGCGCAGGTCGAGCTGGTGACGGCCCTGCTCGGTCAGCCGTACGCCGTCCCGCTGGAAGAACGCCTCCGCCGGCAGCTCCGCCGCCACGGGACTGCGTACGCCCACGACCTCCGGCTCCAGCCACAGCCCGGGCACCATCCCACGCTCCCGGATCCGCCCCAGTACGGCCCGGATCCCGGCGTCGGACAGGGGGGTCGCCCCGGGTTCGGTGCCGCCGTCCACACCGCCCTCGGGAAAGCGGCGCGGCGACGGCAGCCACTCCCCGACGCCGTCCCACCAGCCGCCGTCCGCCGAGTCGTCGTACCAGCCGGAGTCGATGCAGAAGTACTCCGCGCCCGCGTCGGCCGCCGCGTCGATCAGCGGGAGCAGCTTCGCGGTGGTGGGGTCGCCCATCAGGGTGTTCATGTAGTCGTTGAAGACGACGGGCAGCGCCTCGTGGTCAGGGTGCGGGCGCCGCACGGCCCGGCGGTACGCGGTCAGCGCGGCCAGCGCCTCGTCGAGCCCCGAGCCGTACCCGGCCCCGACGGGAGTCCCGACGGCAGCCCCATCGGTACATCCGGCAGCACCCTCGACGGAAGTCCCAACGGAAGTCCCAACGGAAGTCCCGACGGAAGTCCCAGCGGCAGGTCCGGCAGACACGCCCGCAGCCCCGCCCCCGCTCCCCACCGCCAGCACCGCCGGCACCGTCGTGAACTCCTCGCCCGGCGCCAGCCGCACCCGCCACTGGTGCTCGGCGTCGGTCGGGCCGTTCACGGCCAGGTAGGTGCGGTGGTCCCGTTCGCCCAGGTCCCAGCGCCACCCGGCGGGCGACTCGACCTGCCACACCCAGGCCCGGCCCCCGCTGCCGCCCCGTTCCACGAGCGCCCCCATCGGCAGATGCCCGTCGCTGGGCCAACTGCCCCGCCCGGTCAGGGTGAGCGCCGCCCGGCTGTCGTGCTGATGGACGTCGACGTTGATGTCGGCGACCGTCGCCCGCAGCGGCTCGGCGTACCAACGGCACTCCGCGAGCCAGTCGTTGCGCGCCCGGTGCACATCGAGGACATCGGGGGAGGGCAGCCCGCCGAGGAGCAGGCTGCTGACGGACTGGACGACGAGGGGCTCGCCGCTGTCGTTGCGAAGCCGTATCCGGGAGCGGAGGACGGCGACCTCGGCGGGTGACGACAGCTCGACGAAGGCGGTCAACCCGGTCGAGGGATCGTGAAGTTCGACGGTCAGCCGCTCCCAGCCGACCCCACCGTCACGACCGCTGCCACCACCCTCACTGCCACTGCCCCCGCCGCTGCCACCACCGTCACCGCGATGCCCCCGATACACCAGCCGCTCCCCGAACGCCGTACCCGTGAACCGGGGCCCGGACCACCCGCTGCCGTGCCCGAACGCCGTCAACTCGACAAGAGGTAGGGCGACTTCGGGATCGACGGTGTCCCCGCGGGGGCCGAGCCGAACCAAGCGGAGCGTCCCGTCGGCGGCCGTGGCGAACTCCGTCTCGATCGCCGAGTGGCCCCAAGTGAAGCCTCTCGCACCGCAGTTGGCGTCAGCCCCGCCGTCCGTCAGATCACTCGGATCACTTCCGTCGAAGCCGCTCGCACCAGAGTCCACGTTCGCTTCCCTCCCAAGCCGTCCCGTCAGCCGAACCGCCGGTCGAACCGCAAACCGAACCGCAAGCCGAACCGCAAGCCGTCCCGTCCGCGCGGCTCCACCGCCGGAGGCATCCGCGTGAATCCTTCGTTACGTTCTCTTGACGACGCCTGTGTGACCGGTCACAATCCTGGCATGAATGTGACCGGTCACACAAGGCGCCCGGCGAGCATCCGGGACGTCGCGACCGCCGCCGGGGTCTCGTACCAGACGGTTTCCCGGGTGATCAACGGCCACCCCAGCGTCAAGCACACGACGCGGGAGCGGGTGCTCGCGGCCATCGACGAGCTGGGGTTCCGCCGGAACGCCACCGCGCTCGCGCTGGCCAGTGGCCGTACCCGGGCCGTGACCGTGCTGACCGCCAACACCACGCACTACGGCTATGCCTCGATCCTCCAGGGCATCGAGGAGGCGGCGCGGGCGGCGTCGTACGCGGTGGGGATCGGTGTCCTCGAATCGGCGGACGAGGCCGCGGTCGCCGCCGAGGTGCAGCGGGCCGCGGACGCGAGTGGCGGCCTCATCGTGATCGCCTACGATCCGGCCGGTGTGGCGGCCCTCGGCGCGGTCCCCGCGGGCCTGCCGGTCGTGGGCGTCGTCGAGACCCCCGCGACCCCGCCCGACGGCGACCGCCCCTGGGTGTGGACCGACGACCGGGAGGCCGCCTACGAGGCCACCCGCCATCTGCTCTCCCTCGGCCACGAGACCGTGCACTACGTCGCCATCCCGTCCAGCACCCGGCGCACGAGCGCCCGTACCACCGGCTGGCGGCAGGCGCTCAAGGAGGCCGGAGCGCCCGAACCCCGCCCGGTGCAGGGGAGTTGGGGCCCGGCGGGCGGTCACGCGGCCGGGCTGCGGCTGGCGCGGGACCCGGCGGTCACCGCGGTCCTCTGCGGCAACGACGACCTCGCCCTCGGTGTGCTGCGGGCGCTGCACGAGGCCGGGCGGTCCGTGCCCGGGGAGGTGAGCGTCGCCGGGTTCGACGACGCCCCGCACTCCGCCTATCTGACCCCGTCCCTGACGACCGTACGCCTGGACTTCACCGGCCTCGGGCGGTCCGCGTTCGCCCTGCTCCACGCGGTGGTCGAGGAGTCCGCGCAGATCGCCCCGCACCCCGTCTCCGTACCGGAACTGGTCGTGCGGGAAAGCGCGGGCCCCCCGCCCGCGCCACTGCCCGCCCCGCCCGCCCCACCCGCGCCGCTGCCCGGTGGGCCCGCACCCGGCACGCGGGCCTGAGACCCGTACAGGCACCGCCGCAAGACCCGAACCCCCCGTACGAACACGGCTGTTCCGCATCCTGCCCTGCCCTGAACCACCTGTTCTCGAAAGGCACGCGATGAAGACAAGAGCTCTCCCGACGCTGGCCCTCATATGCGCCCTCGGCCTGGCCGCCACCGCGTGCAGCGATCCCACGGCAGGGTCCTCCGGCGCGGACACGGACACCAAGCAGTCGGCCGTCGACCCCACCGCCCGTCTCGACGGCGTGAAACTGACCATGTGGACGGCGCAGAACACGGTGACGGCGCCCAAGCAGGTGATCGACGCCTTCGAGAAGGCCACCGGCGCCCAGGTGGAGGTCCAGCCGGTCCCGGACCCCTACGAGTCGAACGTGCCGACCAAGCTGGCCTCCGGCGACCGCCCCGACCTGATGTTCTGGCAGCCGTCGATCTCCACGCTCCCCTTCGTCCAGCCGCAGCAGAACCTTCTCACCCTCGACGGCGAGGAGTGGGTCTCCGAGCTCGGTGACACCGAGAAGTCGCTCGGGGTCATCGACGGCAAGCGGTACGCGGCGATCGTCACCAGCCCCGCCATGCTCGGCGTCTACTACAACAAGGACGTCTTCCAGAAGGCCGGTATCGCCGAGAAGGACTTCCCGAAGTCGTACGACGAACTCCTCGCCCTCGGCCACAGGGTCGTCGACGGCACGGACGCGGCGGCCTTCTACGAGGCCGGCGGCGACAAGTGGCCCCTGCAGTGGCAGACGCAGGTGCAGCTCACCGACCTGGACAAGCAGTGGTGGGCGGACCTGAACGAGAACAAGGAGAAGTGGACCGACCCGGTTGTCGTCGGCGCGATCAAGAAGTACAAGGAGAAGCTCCTCGACGCGGGGCTCGCGCAGAAGAACTACCGGACGGGCACCTTCACCGGGCAGGCCGACGCGCTGTGGAAGGGCGAGGCCGGCATGGTCCTCAACGTCACCTCCTTCCAGAGCCAGTTGCAGGCCAAGTACTCCACCGCGGAGATCGACAAGAGGATCGGCTGGTTCCCGGTCGCCAACTCGGCCGCCACCGGCCTGTATTCGCCCGACCAGACCAACGGGGTCGTCGCGTTCAAGACGGGTGACGAGAAGCGGCAGAACGCGGCCCGGCAGTTCCTCGCCTTCTGGCTCGGCCCCGACTACCCCGACTACATCAAGGCGATGAAGATCCCGTCCGTGCAGCCCTCCGTGCCCACCCCGGACGGTCTGCCGGAGGCGTCTAAGGCCCAGGTCGCGGCCCTGCCCACCGCCATCGGCGTCTTCCAGGCCAAGGCGATCGTCGCCCCGGACACGCACCTCTACCTCGCCGACATGCTCTTCGACAAGAAGAGCCCGCAGCAGGTCGCCCAGGCCATCCAGGACCAGTTCGCGCAGGTGGCGAAGGCCCAGGGCGCGCCCGGTTTCTGACCGGGGGAGAGACAGGCTGGGGAGGGACAGGGCTATCCGATGGCGGACACGGCCGTACGTACGCGCAAACAGGCACCCACGAGAGGCGAACCCCGGCGGGTGGGGCGGCTGCCCCGCGCCGCCGTGCACCACCCCTGGTGGTTCGCGCTCCCCGCGATCGTCGTCTTCGCGGGCTTCTTCCTGGTGCCCAACCTGCTCAACTTCTACTACCCGTTCACCAACTGGTCCTCGTACCACCCGGACATCGCCTTCACGGGCCTCGACAACTTCACGACCATCGCCGACGACGGCACCCTCCTCCGCGCGATCCGCACCACCCTGCTGTACGCGCTGCTCGCGGCGGTCTTCCAGAACGCCTTCGGACTGATCCTCGCGCTGCTGCTGGAGGACGACACCCGCTTCAACCGGTTCTTCCGTGCCGTCTTCTTCCTGCCGGTGCTCATCTCGGCCCTCGCCACGGGCTATGTGTTCCAGGCGCTCCTGGATCAGGACGGCGCGGTCAACTCCGTGCTCGGTACGGACATTCCCTGGCTCGGCTCGACGACCTGGACGCTGGTCGTCGTCACCCTCATCCACGGCTGGAAGTGGATGGGCCTGTCGATGCTGATCTATCTGGCGGGGCTGAAGGGCATCCCGGGCGACATGCTGGAAGCCGCGCGGATGGACGGGGCCGGGCCCTGGCGGACGTTCTGGTCGGTGCGCTGGCCGATGCTCGCGCCGGCCCTCACCTTCAACGTCACCACGGCGCTCATCGGCTCGATGAACACCTTCGACATCGTGCAGGCCACCACGGGCGGCGGGCCGGCCGCGTCCACCGAGGTCTTCAACATCTATATGTTCCGGATCTTCGGCCAGGGCCTGTACGCGCAGGCCTCCGCGATGAGTCTCGTCCTCTTCCTGGTCGTGGTCGCCGTCGCGATCCCGCTGGTCATCGGGTTGCGGCGAAGGGAGCAGCTACTGTGAACCCGTCCGTGGCCTGGAGATACGGCCGCCCGGCCCTGGTCCTCCTCATCGCCGGGCTCGCCGTCGGCGTCCCCCTCTGGCTGGTCCTCGTCACCTCCGCCAAACCGCAGGCGGAGGCCATCAAGCCGAACCTCGACCTGCCGGAGCAGTGGCAGCCAGGGGCCAACTACGACGACGCCGTCGCCCAGGGCGAGATGCTGCGCGGCCTCCTCAACTCCCTGCTCGTCGTGGTCCCTTCGGTGCTCCTCGTGCTGATCCTCGGCGCGGGCGCCGCCTGGGTCTTCGCCCGCCGCAAGTCGAGGCTGGTCTCGACGGCGTACGCGCTGTGCATCAGCGGGCTGCTGCTGCCGCCGGCGGTCATCACCATCGTGATGGAGCTGCGGCAGCTCGGCCTCGCGGGCACCCGGCCCGGAATGATCGCCGTCTACACCGGGATGTACCTGTCCACCTCGATCTTCTTCATGACGGGCTTCATCCGCGCCATCCCCATGGAACTGGAGGAGGCGGCCCGCATCGACGGCGCGAAGCCGTTCCGGATCTTCGTCCGGATCGTCCTCCCCCTCCTCCGGCCCGTCATCGCCACCGCGACGATCATGGTGATGCTCTACGCCTGGAGCGACATCTTCTACGCCTTCTTCGTCCTAGGCGGCGGCGACCGGGCGACCCTCCCGCTCAACCTCTACAAGGTCGCCAGCGCCCAGCTCTACCTCAACAACTGGCATCTCGTCTTCGCGTACGTCGTGGTGATGAGCCTGCCGATGGTCGCCGTCTTCCTCGTCGGCCAGCGAAAGATCGTGTCCGGAATCACCAGTGGAGCCGTCAAATGACCGGAGGTCCAGCCGCGTGATCACCCCCACCCGCACGAGAGCCCGCACCCGGAACCGGACCAGGTCCCGAACGAGAACTGCCCTGGTCACAGCACTACTTGGAGTCACCGTCATGGCAGGCACCCTCCCCGCCACCGGATCGTCCGCGGCGGCAGCCGCCGATCCGCAGCGCCTCACCGTCGACCTCTCGGCCTCCGAGGGCCCGGTCCTGCGCGGAGCCAACGGCGCGCTGTACGGGCTCAGCGACGACGGGGTGCCCAGCGACGCGGCCCTCGCCCCGCTGAAGATCACCAGCATCTCGCAGAAACCGGAGGGCGGTGCCCAGCACCCCAACGGCGACGCGCTCACCGTCTCCAAGTCGTTCTTCCGCAACGGCGGCGGCGAGGTCCTGGTGATGATGCAGGACATCTATCCCAAGTGGCCGTACGACGACCTCGGCATCGACGACTACCTCCCCAAGGTCGACAAGATCGTCAAGGAGGTCTCGGCCGACCCGAACAGCGACCGCTTCGTCTACATCCCGTTCAACGAGCCCGACCTGATCTGGTACGGACTCAACGCCTCCGACCCCGCCGAGTACGAGGCCAACCGCGACCGGTTCCTCAAGGACTGGAAGACGGTCTTCCACCGCATCCGCGCCATCGACCCCGACGCGCGCATCGCCGGCCCCAACGAGTCCGGCTACCACACCCGCCTGATCACCGACTTCCTCACCTTCGCCAAGCGCGAGAACGTCCTGCCCCAGATCATGACCTGGCACGAGCTGGGCTCCGGCTCGCTCAAGGACTTCCAGGGCCACTACGACAACTACCGCGCGATCGAACGGCAGTTGGGCATCGAGCCCCTCACGATCAACATCGACGAGTACGCCAACCGCCGCGACCTCTCCGTCCCCGGCCAACTCGTCCAGTGGGTCTCGATGTTCGAGCGGAACAAGGTGTACGCCAACCAGGCCTACTGGGACGCGGCGGGCAACATGGACGGCAACGTCGTCCGCTCCAACATCCCCAACGGCGGCTGGTGGTTCTTCCGTTGGTACGCCGGCCTGACCGGTGACACCGTCAAGGTCACCCCGCCGCAGGCCGACACCATCGACACGCTCCAGGGTCTGGCCTCCCTCGACGCCTCCCGCCGCCAGGCCCAGGTCCTGCTCGGCGGCTCGGCCGCCGACACGGACGTCGTGTTCCGGAAGGTCCCCCGGTCCCTCTTCGGCCGTACGGTCACCGCGACCGTCGCCGAGGCCGCCTGGTCCGGCTACGAGGGCCAGCACGCCACCCCGCACGTCCTCTCCCGTACCAAGGTGAAGATCGCCGACGACGGCACGGTGACCGTGCCGCTGCGCGGCCTGCACAAGATGTCGGCCTACCGCATCGTCCTCACCCCGGGCGGCGCCGGCACCCCGGCCACCCCGTCCGTCCCCTGGACCGCCTCCTACGAGGCCGAGGACGCCGCCATCACCGACGGCAAGGTCTACACCCAGGGCACCGTCAGCAACGCCAACGGCTACGCGGCCTCCGGCACCAAGGACGTCGGCTCGCTCAACCAGGCCGGCAGCAAGGTCGACTTCACGGTGTCGGTGCCGAAGGACGGCACGTACGACCTGGCGATCCTGTACGGCAACCAGTCCGGGACCCCGGCCACCCAGAAGCTGATCGTCGACGGCGGCGACCCGGTCACGGTCACCTACCCCTCCACCGAGAACTGGACCTACCGCGCCAAGAAGGACGTCACCGTCCAACTCTCGGCGGGTACACACCAGTTGACCCTCTCCAAGGGCAACACCGAGGTCACCCTCGACCGGATCGACCTCACCGCCCGCACCGGCGACCCCGCCGCCTCCTACGAGGCCACCCTCGCCGACATCAGCGGCAGGCCGTCGTACGACTACTCGTCCTCGGCCGGTGTCGGCACCGGCGCGCTCGTGCTGCGCTCCGGCGACAAGGCGGTCTTCGACGTGTACGCCCCGAGCGACGGCTACTACCGGGTGGTGCCCCGGGCGTCGGCGCCGGTGAAGCTCGCCCTGCACGGGCAGTCGGTGGCCGCGGTGCCCGACCGGCCGCTGCGGCTGTACCTCGTGGCGGGCAACAACCGGATCACCGCGACCGCCAAGCACACCGCCGTCCGCGCCCTCGACGTCACCGGCGCGGGCTCGACCACCGGCACGCTCGCGTACGAGGGCGCCGCGGCCACGCTCGCGGGCGGGGCCAAGCTGGTCGACTCCCCGTACGCCTCGGCCGGTTCGTACATCGGCTGGCTCGGCAACAGCGCCGCCAGCACCGCCGAGTTCACGGTGAACGCCCCCACCAAGGGCCGCTACGTCCTGGTCGTCCACTACGCGCACAACGACCGCCGCGACAACGGCCACGCCTACAACACGGACATCATGTCCCGTACGGCGGACATCACGGTCGGGGACGGCGAGCCGCGCAAGGTCACCTTCAAGAACACCTGGGGCTGGGACGACTACTGGACCGTCGGCGTCCCGGTCGACCTGAAGAAGGGCGCCAACAAGGTGACCTTCGGCAACGCGGGCGCCTGGGCGCCGAACATCGACCGGATCGAGGTGGGCCGGGTCGTCGGCTAGGCCTGGCGTTCGGATCAGGCCGACCCCGGGCCACGGCCCCTGGGACACCCTCGGACCTCGGCCACCGGTAGTGCGTACCGGTGGCCGAGGCCCGTGTCGTTCCGGTCCCGTCAGGCCCGGTCGACCTCGGCCCGCAGCGCGTTGTAGTCGGCGAACGCGGACTCGATGTCGGCCGGGGTGAGGCCGTAGCGGGCCAGGTCGTAGCGGTGGGGGCGGCTGCCCTTGGAGCGGGTGGCGGCCGCCGGGAGCCGGGCGGCGTCGGCCTCGGTCCAGCGGGCCCCGATGGCGTCGTACAGCTTCGGGGCGCCCGCGGCAGGGTCGGCGCCGAGCGAGGAGTACGGCACGTCGACCACCGCCTCCCGGGGCATGCCGGCCCGGGCCGCGAGGCCCCGCTGGACCGACCGGCTGAGCAGGTCGAGCCAGGTCGCGCCGAGCCCGTGCGGGTCGACTTCGCGCCGGGAGGTGACCATGCCGACCTCGACCAGGCTGCAGAAGGACGCGACGGCGGCCGCCGGGTCGCGGTGCGTCCACACCAGCGTGGCGTCGGGGAACACCTTGATCAGCGCGTCCAGATTCCCGGTGTGGAAGGGGGACTTGAGGACCCAGCGGCGGCGCGGACGACCGTACTGGAGGACCTGCAACGCCCGCTTGAGATGGCGGTAGTCGGGCACGAAATCGCGCTCGAAGTGCCAGGCGTGGTAGGCGGGTATGTGGGCCTGGGACAGCGGCACCAGGGCGTGCGGCAGGAGGAACGTGCACTCCTCCGGGCCCTCGGCGGTCATCGGGTGGATGTCGCGGAAGCGCGGGCTGAGCAGATGGCTGCCGTCGAGCACGCGGCGCGCGGTGGTGATCCGCTTGCGCCGCTCCTCGGGCGAGGGTTCGAGATCGGGGGCCAGCAACTCCCAGAGCAGCGGGCAGCGGTGGTCGTCCGAGAGGGAGAGCACCCCGTGGGTGAGGGTGCTGGCGGTGCGCGGCAGACCGACCACGAACACGGGCTTCTCGACGGGCTCTTCCGCGATGGCCGGGTTCTCGGCGATCAGCCGCCGGAACCGGGCCCGGTTGGTGAGGTGTCTGCGGACGTGCGCCTGCGCGGACTGCCAGCCGACCGGGCCGAGTCCCTCGTCCTTCGCCCACTCCCGCAGCAGGAACCGGAAGCCCTCGACGAACTCCTCGTCCCCGCTCCCGACACCCTGCCCGTGACCCTCTCCGCTCCCGTCCCCGCCCTCCCGCGCGGCCTTGGCGGCGATCCGGTCGAACACCCGGTCGGGGTCCCGGCGGGAGCCGAGCGTCGGCCGGAGTAACAGATTGGCCAGCTTGAGGGGGACGGGAGTGGCGGACATCGGGCTTCCCTTCGACGCGGGTCCGGTTCCGGCGGTGAAGCCCAGCCCCTCCGGCTTCGCCGGAGCGAGGGCGCCGCCCGGTCCGGACGCACCGCCGGTGATCATCCTGCCGCGCGGGCCACCTCGGCCGTCCCCGGGGGTGCGGTCGCCGCCCCTGCCCCCGCCCCGTCCCCGTACCGGGCCCGCAGCTCCGACAGCACCCCGGACACCGCCGCCGTGAGCGGCACCGCGAGGAGCATGCCGAGGATGCCGGCGATGGAGGCGCCCGCCGTGAGGGCCAGCAGGATCGCCGCCGGGTGCATCTGCACGGTCCGGCTGTGGATCATCGGCTGGAGCACGTTCCCCTCCAGGATCTGCACCGCGAAGACGACACCGACCGCCCACAGCGCCGTCACCAGACCCCGGTCCGCGAACGCGACCAGGATCGCCACCGCACCCGACAGGAACGCGCCCAGATACGGGATGTACGCACCGACGAACACCAGCGCGCCCAGGCCGACGGCCCCCGGTACCTGGAGTATCAGCAGTCCGATGGCGATACAGACACCGTCGATGAAGGCGATGAGCGTCGTCCCCCGCATATAGCCCTCGATCGCCCGGAACGCGCGCCGGGCCATCACCTCCAGGGTGTCCCCGCTGCCGCGCGGCGCGAACGAGTGCAGGGACGCGACCGCCTTGTCGGAGTCGCGCAGGAAGAAGAACATTAGCAGCATCGCCAGGACCGCCATCGCGACGAACTCACTGACCGCGCTGACCCCGGTGAGCACGCCGGAGGCCGCGGTGCCGCCGAACTTCGACATCAGCTCCTTCGCGTTCTTCGCGAGATCGTCCAGCGAGGTCCCCGCGAACCCGAACTCCTCACTGAGCGACTTCGCCGCGTCCCTGAGCGAGGAGATGATCTGGTCCCCGGTGTCGATCAGCGCGGAGACCACGATGTACGCGGCCCCGCCCATCACCACGATCACGGCCGCACAGGTCAGCCCGGCGGCCAGGGACTTGTTGAACTTCATCGCCACCAGCCGCCGGTAGAGCGGGCCGAGCAGCGCCGTACCGAGCAGTGCGATCAGCACCGGCGTGACCGCCGTCTGGAACGTCACACAGATCCACACGCCCACGGACACGACACCGGTCACCAGCAGCGTCAGCGCGCTCCACACGGCGATGTGCCGCGCGGGCCCCGGCAGGAACCCAGGGGGAACGCCCCCGTCCGCCGGCGCGACCGGCCTCGGCACCTCCACGTACGCGCCGGTCGTCCGTATCGTCGTACGCGTCCGATGGACCCGTCCGACAGGTCTGCGCGCGGGCCCGCCCCTACGGCCCGGCCGTCCCCCGCGGATTCCGCGAGAGTCTCCCGTACGGCTGTTCATCGCCGGTCATCTCCACTCACTCAGAGGTCGCGCACACCCCCTGAGGATCATGGGATGGCCGTGGCGCCATAGCGTAGACCCGGCCGGCGAACGCTGATCCGGCCGGTCCGCCCGGCGGCGCGCTACCGCGGCGAGGTGGTCTCCCGCACCCAGGGCAGCAGCAGCCGCTCCGCCACGACCAGCACAGGCCCCACCTCGCAACCGCCGAGCAGCGGCCCCCCCGCCCCAGCCCCCACACCGAGCACCTACTCAGCGATCGGCAACGACACCCCGTCCCGCAGAAACACCGGAATCCGCTCCAGAGGCGCATCCACAGTCACGGCCGCACCCCCTTCATACGTCTCCCCGGTCCACGCATCGGTCCACCGAGCCCCCGCCGGCAGATACGTCGTCCACCGAGTGACCCCCGCCTCCAACACCGGCGCCACCAGCACATCCCGCCCGAACAGATACGCGTCGTCCACAGCCCACGCCCCCGCGTCCTCCGGAAACTCCAGGAACAGCGGCCGCATCACCGGCAGCCCCTCCTCATGGGCCTCCCGCATCACCCGCAGCACATACGGCTTCAACCGCTCCCGCAGCCGCAGGTACCCCTCCAGGATCGCCCCGGCCTCCTCCCCGTACGACCAGACCTCGTTGGGCCCCCCGGTCATGTCCGGCCCCAACGGCATACCGGGCTCACGGAACCCGTGCAGCCGCATCAGCGGCGAGAACGCGCCGAACTGGAACCAGCGCACCATCACCTCGCGGTACGCCGGATCGTCGGGGTCGCCTCCGTGGAACCCACCGATGTCGGTGTTCCACCAGGGGATGCCGGACAACGCCGTGTTGAGCCCCGCCGCGATCTGCCGCCGCAGCGTCGGGAAGTCCGTACCGATGTCACCGGACCACAGCGCGGCCCCCCACCGCTGACTGCCCGCCCACGCGGACCGGTTGAGGGAGACGATCTCCTCCTCACCGGCCGCCCTCAGCCCCTCGTAGAAGGTGCGGGCGCTCTCGGCCGGGTAGATGTTGCCGACCTCCAGACCGGGCCCCGCCCAGTAGCGCAGGTTCTCCTGGAAGCCCGGCTTGATCTCCGGCTCGCAGGCGTCCAGCCAGAACGCCTTGATGCCGTACGGCTCCAGGTAGTTCTCCTTCACCCGCGACCACACGAACTCCCGGGCCTCCGGGTTCGTCGCGTCGTAGAAGGCCACCTGGACCGTCGAGGCGACCTCCTTGTCGGGCCAGTCGGCGTGCGCCATCGGGCCGTACTGCGTGCCGATGAAGTACCCGCGCTGCTCCATCACATGGTGGTTCTCGCTCAGCGGCGACACCGACGGCCACACGGACACCACCAGCTTGACGCCCAGCTCGTCCAGCTCCCGGACCATGGCGGCGGGGTCGGGCCACTCGCTCAGGTCGAACTTCCAGTCGCCCAGATGCGTCCAGTGGAAGAAGTCGCACACGATGACGTCGAGGGGCAGCCCCCGCCGCTTGTACTCCCGTGCCACCGCGAGGAGCTCGTCCTGGGTGCGGTAGCGCAGCTTGCACTGCCAGAACCCGGCCGCCCACTCCGGCAGCATCGGCGTACGGCCCGTCGCCGCGCTGTAGCGGCGCTGCGCGTCGGCCGGGTCGCCCGCGGTGATCCAGTAGTCGATCTGCCGGGCCGAGTCCGCGACCCACCGGGTGCCGTTCCCGGCCAGCTCGACACGGCCGATCGCCGGGTTGTTCCACAGCAGGGTGTAGCCCCGGCTGGAGGTGAGCACCGGAATACCGACCTCGGCGTTGCGCTGGACCAGGTCGAGCACCAGGCCCTTCTGGTCGAGCCGCCCGTGCTGGTGCTGCCCGAGGCCGTACAGCTTCTCGTCGTCGTACGCGGCGAACCGCTGCTCCAGGCGGTGGTACCCGTTGCCGACGGCGGTGTAGAGGCGCGAGCCCGGCCACCAGAAGTGGGCGCGCTCCTCCGCCAGCAGCTCGCTCCCGTCGGCCGTACGGCTGTACCGGATCAGGCCCTCGGCGTCGACCTCGACGGTGAGCGCGCCGACGGTCAGCCGCCCCAGACCGTCCTCGATCTTGACGCTGCTCTCGGTGGACTCCGGCTCGTCGAGCAGGGCGCCCGGCAGCCCGTCGAGGACCGGGCCGCCGAGGCGGGCGCGGACCCGGACCGCGTCGGGGCCCCAGGGCTCGATCCGCAGGGTCTCCTGGCGTCCGCTCCACTCCAGGGCACCGTCCCGCTCACGGAACGTACCGACGGTGGGGGAGGACTGGGCGAGGCTGACCGCACCCGTCGGGGTCTGGTTCTCGGCAGGCTGATTCACGAGAGGTCTCCTGGAAGGGAGGGGTGAAGGAAGGCAGGAGGAACACGGGAAGGAGGCAGGAGGGGGGATGAGGTCGCCGTACGGCGGCTTCCGTACGGCGGCTTTCCCACGGCGGTCGGTGTGCCCGGCGGCACCCGGCGTGCGACGGTCGGCGGACGACGTGGGCTCAGTCGTGGGTGGACAGCGGCCCGGTGCTCGCGCGGACCGTCAACTCGGGGGCGAGGAGCACCACTTCGTCGGTGTCCCGGCCCTCCAGCTTGGCGATCAGCTGTTCCACGGCCCGCCGGCCCATCTCCTGGGCGGGGATGGCCACGGACGTCAGCCGCACCGAGGCCTGCACGGCGACCTGGTCCGGGCAGACGGCGATCACCGAGACGTCCTCCGGCACCGCGCGCCCCTGCTGCCGCAGCAGCGCGAGCAGCGGTTCCACGGCGGACTCGTTCTGGACGACGACCCCCGTGGTGCCGGGCCGTTCGTCGAAGATCCGGGCCAGGGTCGCGGCCATCGCGTCGTAGCCGCCCTCGCACGGGCGGTGCAGCACGCGCAGGCCCAACTCCCGTGCCCTGGACCGGAGTCCGTCGAGGGTGCGCTCGGCGAAACCGGTGTGCCGTTCGTACACCGCGGGTGCCTCGCCGATGACGGCGATGTCGCGGTGGCCGAGCATCGCCAGATGCTCCACGCACAGCGCGCCCGTCGCCCCGAAGTCGAGGTCGACGCAGGTCAGCCCACTGGTGTCGGCCGGCAGTCCGATGAGTACCGACGGCTGGTCGGTGCCGCGCAGCAGCGGCAGCCGCTCGTCGTCGAGCTCCACGTCCATCAGGATCATCGCGTCGGCGAGCCCGCTGCCGGTGACGCGGCGCACCGCGTCGGGGCCCTCCTCGCCGGTGAGCAGCAGCACGTCGTAGCCGTACGTACGGGCCGTGGTGGCCACCGCGATGGCGATCTCCATCATCACCGGTACGTACATGTCGGTGCGCAGCGGGACCATCAGGGCGACGATGTTCGACCTGCTGCTCGCCAGGGCGCGGGCCCCCGCGTTCGGGTGGTAGCCGAGCTCCTGGATGCTCCGCTCGACCCGCTGCCGGGTGCCCGCGGAGATGGACCGCTTGCCGCTGAGGACATAGCTCACCGTGCTCGCCGAGACTCCGGCGTGCTGGGCGACCTCGGCGAGGGTGACCATCCAGCTCTCCAAGCGTGTTTAAGCGCTTCGACAGCGCGCTATCTCTGAACAAGGGCGAGTGAGGGTGGCTCGACAGTAGCTCGGCGGTGGGTGGGTGTCCATAGGTTGTCGAAGCGCTTCGATTATTCGCCGGGCGCCCAGGGGGAGGGGTGGGGGAGCTTGTTTCGGCGGGTGCGGGTGAGTGGGGGCTTCTCGCGCCCACGCGGCGGAGCCGCACATCGATACAGCCCCGCGCCCCTGGGTGGGCGGGTGGGGGCGTCTCCTCGAAGGCGCCCGGATCTCAGCTTAGAACCGCACGGCAACCTTCGTGCTCCCCGGCGGCGACCAGCACCCGTACGCACCGCCCCCGGAAGGAACCGCCCATGCAGCACCGCCGCCCCCGACTGACCCGTACCGCCAAGATCGGCGCGGCCGTTGTCACCGCGCTCGCGGTCGGGGCCTCCGTGACCGTGGCGATGGCGGGGGAGGAGGCCAGGAAGTGCACGGACTTCGACACGATCACGCTCGGTAAGTACTACGTGAACAACAACGTCTGGAACCGGGAGAAGGCCACCGGCACCCAGTGCGTCTGGGACAACTCCCGGTCGGGCTCCACCATCTCGTGGGGGACCAGCTACAGCCTGGCCAACAGCGCGACGGGCAAGGACTACGACGTGAAGTCGTACGCGAGCAGCGTGCTCGGCTGGCACTGGGGCTGGAAGGTCGACAGGGCGGCGACGCAGCTGCCCATCCGGGTGGGCGCCCGCAAGCCGGTGAAGACCAGCTGGGAGTTCTCGGTCGGTTCGAACCCCGGCACCATGAACGTCGCCTACGACCTGTGGCTGCACTCCAAGAACACCGCGGACTGGCAGGACAGGCCCACCGACGAGGTCATGATCTGGCTCAACCGGCAGGGCGGCGCCGGCCCGCTCGGCACCAAGTACGGCAGCGTCAGCCTCGGCGGGGCGATGTGGGACATCTATACCGGTGACATCGGCTGGAAGGTGTTCTCTTTCGTCCGCCGCACCAACACCACCAGGGCGACCCTGAACCTCGACGACTTCACGCAGGCACTCGTCCGCCGCAAGCTGCTGAGCAACGACAAGTACGTCTCCGGCATCGAGGCGGGCACCGAGGTCTTCAAGGGAACCGGCCGCCTGGACACCAAGGCGTACTCGGTGAACATCGGCTGAGGGTGCCGTGAGCGCCGGCCGGAGGGTGCCGGCGCGCACGCGAGGGGTGGCGGGGTCACCCCGAATCGGGTACCAACGATCGAGTAGCACCCATCGGTAACCAATCAGGTACCCATCCGGTACAAGATCCCGATTCGCGGCGAGGTGAGCCTCATGTCCGCCCCACCCCTCAAGAAGCCCGTCGTCACAGAACGTGAGGCCCGCCAGGTGGCGGAGGCCGCGCGGGAGCAGGCCTGGCGCAAGCCCAGCTTCGCCAAGGAACTGTTCCTGGGCCGGTTCCGCCTCGACCTCATCCACCCCCACCCCCTGCCCACGGACGAGGCCGTCCGGCGCGGCGAGCAGTTCCTGAGCAAGCTCCGCGCCTTCTGCGAGACGAAGGTCGACGGCGCCCTGATCGAGCGCGAGGCCCGTATCCCCGACGAGGTCATCAACGGCCTCAAGGAACTCGGCGCCCTCGGCATGAAGATCGACCCCAAGTACGGCGGTCTCGGCCTCACCCAGGTGTACTACAACAAGGCGCTCGCCCTGGCCGGCTCGGCCAGCCCGGCGATCGGCGTGCTGCTCTCGGCGCATCAGTCGATCGGCGTACCGCAGCCGCTGAAGTTGTTCGGCACCCCCGAGCAGAAGGAGAAGTTCCTTCCCCGCTGCGCCCGCACCGACATCAGCGCCTTCCTCCTCACCGAGCCCGACGTCGGCTCCGACCCGGCCCGGCTCGCCACCAGCGCGGTGCCCGACGGGGACGACTACATCCTCGACGGCGTGAAGCTGTGGACGACGAACGGCGTGGTCGCCGACCTCCTGGTCGTCATGGCGCGGGTGCCCAAGTCCGAGGGACACAAGGGCGGCATCACCGCGTTCGTCGTGGAGTCCGACTCACCCGGTGTCACCGTCGAGAACCGCAACGCCTTCATGGGCCTGCGCGGCATCGAGAACGGCGTCACCCGTTTCCACCAGGTCCGGGTCCCCGCCGCGAACCGTATCGGCCCCGAGGGCGCGGGCCTGAAGATCGCCCTCACCACCCTCAACACCGGCCGGCTCTCGCTCCCGGCGTCCTGCGTGGCCGCCGGCAAGTGGTGTCTGAAGATCGCCCGCGAGTGGTCGGCGGCCCGTGAGCAGTGGGGCAAGCCGGTCGCCCACCACGAGGCGGTCGGTCAGAAGATCTCCTTCATCGCGGCGACGACCTTCGCCCTGGAAGCGGTCCTCGACCTCTCCTCCCAGATGGCCGACGAGGACCGCAACGACATCCGCATCGAGGGCGCCCTCGCGAAGCTCTTCGCCTCCGAGATGGGCTGGAAGATCGCCGACGAACTGGTCCAGATCCGCGGCGGCCGGGGCTTCGAGACGGCCGACTCGCTCCGGGCACGCGGCGAACGGGCCGTCCCCGCCGAGCAGATCCTGCGCGACCTGCGCATCAACCGGATCTTCGAGGGCTCCACGGAGATCATGCACCTGCTGATCGCCCGCGAGGCCGTCGACGCCCACCTCTCCGTGGCCGGCGACCTCATCGACCCGGACAAGTCCCTCTCCGACAAGGCGAAGGCGGGCGCGAACGCGGGCGTCTTCTACGCGAAGTGGCTGCCCAAACTGGTCGCGGGACCGGGCCAACTCCCGCGCACCTACGGCGACTTCCACCCCGCGGGCCACCCCGACCTGGCCACCCACCTGCGCTACGTCGAGCGCAACGCCCGCAAGCTCGCCCGCTCCACCTTCTACGCCATGTCCCGCTGGCAGGGCCGGATGGAGACCAAGCAGGGCTTCCTGGGCCGGGTCGTCGACATCGGCGCCGAACTCTTCGCGATGAGCGCGGCCGTCGTACGCGCCGAACTCCTGCGCACCACCGGCGACCACGGCCGCGAGGCCTACCAGCTCGCCGACGTCTTCTGCCGCCAGTCCCGCATCCGCGTCGAGGAACTCTTCGGCCGCCTGTGGAGCAACACGGACGACCTGGACCGCAAGGTGGTCAAGGGTGTCCTCGGCGGCGCATACGAATGGCTGGAGGAGGGCGTCATCGACCCCTCGGGCGAGGGCCCCTGGATCGCGGACGCGACCCCGGGCGAAAGCACGAAGGAGAACGTCCACCGCCGCATCCGCTGACCGTTACAACTCCCCGCGCCCCTGGTGCTTTTGGGGGCGCGGGGAACTGCGCGACCAGCCACGACGGACCCGCAGCCAACGAACGACCCTCCCCCGCAGCGCCTAGCAGTACTTGTCGCTGGCGTCCCGAGTCGTCCAGGAGCAGGAATCCACCTTCGAACCGTTCGCCTTCGTCAGCTTCGCCGTGTCGCTGGTGTTGTTCCAGACATAGGCCTTGCGGTTCTGGTACTTGGTCGAGGAGGTGTCGGTCCCCGACCCGGTGCGGACCTTGATGTACTTCTTCGCCCCGATCTTGATGTTCGGGAACGTGTACTTGTGGTTGTCGAGGTCCTTCAGCACCCAGCCCTTGAGCGAGATCGCCGACGAACCCGTGTTCTTGATCTGCACCCACTCGCCGTTGTACTGCGCGTTCGTCCGCGTGTCCTTGCCCGGGCTGTCGAAGTACACGCGGTAGATGACCACGCCCCCCGCGGCCTCGGCCGGGCCGCTCAGCAACGTGCCGCTCAGCGCGACGGCTCCGGCGAGCGCGGGCAGGGCGGCGCGTATGCGCTTGTGCATGGAGATCCCCCCAGGATCCTCGTACAAGATCGTCGTCATCCACCGACGATCAGCTGATACGACTTTCGGATCAGCCAGGGGAGAAGTCATATCACCCCACCTTCACGCGTGCTTCACAAACGGAGAAAACGCGTCGTCGACGGCACATCGCACGAAGTAGGTCGACAAGGGGGCGCGCGGTCCGGCCCGACACCGGATGCGGCCACAATGGAGGGATGAGCGACAGTCCAGCCCCTCTCGCCGATCCGCATCTCGTCTTCGACCCGGTCGACGGCGTACGGGACGTAGTGATCCTCGGATCGACCGGCTCGATCGGCACCCAGGCCATCGACCTCGTCCTGCGCCATCCGGACCGCTTCCGCGTCACCGGGCTCTCCGCCGCCGGAGGGCGGGTGGAGCTGCTGGCCGAGCAGGCGCACCGCCTGCGCGTACGGACCGTCGCCGTCGCCCGCGAGGACGTCGTACCGGCGCTGCGCGAGGCACTGGCCACCGCGTACGGCGCGGGAGAGCCGCTTCCCGAGATCCTCGTCGGCCCGGACGCGGCCACCCACCTCGCCGCCTCCGACGGCCACACCGTGCTCAACGGCATCACCGGCTCCATCGGCCTCGCCCCGACCCTCGCCGCCCTGGAGGCGGGCCGCACCCTCGCGCTCGCCAACAAGGAGTCGCTCATCGTCGGCGGCCCGCTGGTGAAGGCGGTGGCCGAGCCCGGCCAGATCATCCCGGTCGACTCCGAGCACGCCGCCCTCTTCCAGGCCCTCGCCTCCGGCACCCGGGCCGATGTGCGCAAGCTGGTCGTCACCGCCTCCGGGGGCCCGTTCCGCGGCCGTACGAAGGCGGAACTGGCGGACGTCAAGCCCGCCGACGCCCTCGCGCACCCCACCTGGGCCATGGGCCCGGTCATCACCGTGAACTCCGCGACCCTGGTCAACAAGGGCCTGGAAGTCATCGAGGCGCACCTCCTCTACGACATTCCCTTCGACCGCATTGAGGTCGTCGTGCACCCCCAGTCGTATGTCCACTCGATGGTTGAGTTCACGGACGGATCGACGATGGCCCAGGCGACGCCCCCCGACATGCGCGGGCCCATCGCCATTGGCCTCGGCTGGCCGCAGCGCGTCCCCGACGCCGCGCCCGCCTTCGACTGGACCAAGGCGTCCACCTGGGAGTTCTTCCCCCTCGACAACGACGCGTTCCCGTCGGTCGGGCTCGCCCGGCATGTGGGGCAGCTCGCGGGCACCGCCCCGGCGGTGTTCAATGCGGCGAACGAGGAGTGCGTCGACGCGTTCCTGTACGGCGGCCTCCCGTTCAACGCGATCATGGAGACCGTCACCCGGGTCGTCGAGGAGCACGGCACCCCCGGAACGGGAACTTCCCTGACCGTGGCGGACGTCCTCGAAGCGGAGACCTGGGCGCGCGCCAGGGCCCGTGAGCTCACCACCTCGACCACTTCGACAGCCAAACCCACCGAGCGGACGACCGCGGAGGCCCGTGCATGACGACCCTGATGTTCATCCTCGGCATAGTGGTCTTCGTGATCGGCCTGGCGTTCTCGATCGCCTGGCACGAACTGGGTCACTTCTCCACCGCCAAGCTCTTCGGTGTCCGCGTGCCCCAGTTCATGGTCGGCTTCGGCCCGACCATCTGGTCGAAGAAGAAGGGCGAGACCGAGTACGGCGTCAAGGCGATCCCGCTCGGCGGCTTCATCCGTATGATCGGAATGATCCCGCCCGGCGCGGACGGCCGGATCGAGTCCCGCTCGACCTCCCCGTGGCGCGTGATGATCGAGGACGCCCGCGCGGCCTCCTTCGACGAGCTCCAGCCCGGCGACGAGAACCGCCTCTTCTATACGCGCAAGCCGTGGAAGCGCGTCATCGTGATGTTCGCCGGCCCCTTCATGAACCTGGTCCTGGCCGTCGTGATCTTCGTCGGCGTGATGATGACCTTCGGCGCCCAGACCCAGACCACCACGGTCAGCAAGGTCTCGGACTGCGTCATCGAGGCCAGTGAGAACCGCTCCAAGTGCCGCTCCGGCGACGAGGAGGCCCCCGCCAAGGCAGCGGGCCTGCTGCCGGGCGACAAGATCGTCGCCTTCAACGGCGAGCCCGTCGACGACTGGGCCGCCCTG
Organism: Streptomyces sp. NPDC001868; assembly: GCF_040297125.1. Classification (NCBI taxonomy): domain Bacteria; kingdom Bacillati; phylum Actinomycetota; class Actinomycetes; order Kitasatosporales; family Streptomycetaceae; genus Streptomyces; species Streptomyces sp. NPDC001868. Next base: position 156,170 of record NZ_JBEOYO010000014.1, read on the forward strand.
CAGTCCGACATCCGCTCCAACCCCGGCAAGCAGGTCACCGTCACCGTCGACCGCGACGGCAAGGAACTCGCCCTCACCGCCACCCTGGTGAAGAACCAGGTCAGCAAGACCGACGGCAACGGCGGCTATGTCGAGGACAAGTACATCTCCGCCGGCTGGTTCGGCTTCACCCCCGCCACCGGCATCGTCCCGCTCTCCTTCGCCGACTCCGTCGACCGCATGGGCGACATGATGGAGAACGGCGTCGAGTCCCTGCTCGCCCTGCCCTCCAAGGTCCCGGCCCTGTGGGACGCCACCTTCGGCGACGGCGAGCGCGAGGCCGACTCACCCATGGGCGTGGTCGGCGCGGCCCGCGTCGGCGGCGAGATCTTCACCATGGACATCCCCGCCACCCAGCAGCTCGCCAGCTTCCTCATCCTGCTGGCCGGCTTCAACCTCTCCCTCTTCCTGTTCAACATGCTCCCGCTCCTCCCGCTCGACGGCGGGCACATCGCGGGCGCCCTGTGGGAGTCGCTGCGCCGGAACGCGGCGAAGCTGCTGCGCCGCCCCGACCCCGGCCCGTTCGACGTGGCGAAGCTGATGCCCGTCGCGTACGTGGTCGCCGGCATCTTCGTCTGCTTCACCCTGCTGGTGCTGATCGCGGACCTCGTGAACCCGGTGCGCATCTCCTAGACACCCGTGGTTCACGGCGGCCGGGCACACTCACGCGGTGGGCCCGGCCGGACGGTGATGTGCTCGGGCCCGTGCCCGTGCCGTAATCTCGAAGCCTGGAGCCCGCCCGTACCGGGAACCGATCCTGATCCACAACTTGGGGTTGCACAGCAGATGACTGCGATTTCTCTCGGCATGCCGTCCGTTCCGACCAAGCTCGCCGAGCGTCGGAAGAGCCGGCAGATCCAGGTCGGATCCGTGGCGGTCGGTGGAGACGCCCCGGTGTCGGTCCAGTCGATGACCACGACGCGTACGTCGGACATCGGCGCCACGCTGCAGCAGATCGCCGAGCTGACGGCGTCCGGCTGCCAGATCGTCCGCGTCGCCTGCCCCACGCAGGACGACGCCGACGCCCTGTCGACGATCGCCCGCAAGTCGCAGATCCCGGTGATCGCCGACATCCACTTCCAGCCGAAGTACGTCTTCGCCGCGATCGAGGCCGGCTGCGCCGCCGTCCGCGTCAACCCCGGCAACATCAAGCAGTTCGACGACAAGGTCCGGGAGATCGCCCAGGCGGCGAACGACCACGGCACCCCGATCCGCATCGGCGTCAACGCCGGCTCCCTCGACCGCCGCCTCCTGCAGAAGTACGGCAAGGCCACCCCCGAGGCGCTCGTCGAGTCCGCCCTCTGGGAGGCCTCCCTCTTCGAGGAGCACGGCTTCCGCGACATCAAGATCTCGGTCAAGCACAACGACCCGGTCGTCATGGTCAACGCCTACCGCCAGCTCGCCGCCCAGTGCGACTACCCCCTCCACCTCGGCGTCACCGAGGCGGGCCCCGCCTTCCAGGGCACCATCAAGTCGGCCGTAGCCTTCGGCGCCCTGCTCTCCGAGGGCATCGGCGACACCATCCGCGTCTCCCTCTCGGCCCCGCCGGTCGAGGAGATCAAGGTCGGCAACCAGATCCTGGAATCGCTGAACCTGAAGCCCCGCCGCCTCGAAATCGTCTCCTGCCCCTCCTGCGGCCGTGCCCAGGTCGACGTCTACAAGCTCGCCGAGGAAGTCACCGCCGGCCTCGACGGCATGGAGGTCCCCCTCCGCGTCGCCGTCATGGGCTGCGTCGTCAACGGCCCCGGCGAGGCCCGCGAGGCCGACCTCGGCGTCGCCTCCGGCAACGGCAAGGGCCAGATCTTCGTCAAGGGCGAGGTCATCAAGACCGTCCCCGAGTCCAAGATCGTAGAGACCCTCATCGAAGAGGCGATGAAGATCGCCGAACAGATGGAAGCGGACGGAGTCGCCTCGGGCGAACCGACGGTGGCGGTAGCGGGCTGAGCCCGCTCTTCCCTGGAAGGGGCCGCAGGCCCCCTTCCAGGGGCGCGGGGAACTGCGCGACCAGCCACGACGCACCCGCACCCGCCAAAACACAGTCGCCCCCGAGCTCTGAGGCGCCCGGCACAGCCCGGCAGGGTATCGTGCGGAGACCAGCGCAGACCCCAGGGTGAGGCCCCCGCACGTGTTGACCCAGACCACCACCAGGGTCCTCGAACCGAGTGACCTGGACGCCGCACTCGCCGTCCTGGACCGAGACCCCGTCGCGAACGCCTTCGTGACGTCCCGCGTCCAGGTCGCCGGCCTGGACCCCTGGCGGCTCGGCGGCGAGATGTGGGGCTGGTACGAGGACGGCGCCCTCACCTCCCTCTGCTACGCCGGCGCCAACCTCGTCCCCATCTGCGCCACCCCCCGCGCCGTGCGCGCCTTCGCCGACCGCGCCCGCCGGGCCGGCCGCCGCTGCTCCTCGGTCGTCGGCCCCGCCGAACCCACCGCCCAGCTGTGGCGCCTCCTCGAACCCAGCTGGGGCCCGGCCCGCGAGGTCCGCTCCCACCAGCCCCTCATGGTCACCGACCGGCTCCCCGACCCCGCCGAGGTCACCCCCGACCCGTACGTCCGCCGGATCCGCAAGGACGAGATGGACACGATCATGCCGGCGTGCGTCGCGATGTTCACCGAGGAGGTCGGCGTCTCCCCACTGGCCGGCGACGGCGGCCTCCTCTACCAGGCCCGCGTCGCCGAACTCGTGGGCTCCGGCCGCTCCTTCGCCCGCCTCGGCCCCGACGGCCGCGTCGTCTTCAAGGCCGAGATCGGCGCCGCGACCCCCCACGCCTGCCAGATCCAGGGCGTCTGGGTCGCCCCCGAACACCGCGGCAAGGGCCTCGCCGCCCCCGGTATGGCAGCCGTCCTCCGTTACGCCCTCGCCGACGTGGCCCCCCTCGTCAGCCTCTACGTCAACGACTTCAACACCTCGGCGAGGCGCACGTACCAGAGGGTGGGCTTCCAAGAGGTGGGCGCCTTCATGAGCGTCCTGTTCTGAGGGGGCAAACTTGTGAACGCCGGGCAAGGTGAGCGCCCCTGAAGGGGCGCGGGGCTGTATCGACATGCGGCTCCGCCGCGTGGGCGCGACCAGCCACATACAACCCGCGCCCCGCAGACAACCCGAACCCCCCTGTAGCATCCGCAACATGGACCTCGTCATCGGCCCCTTGGACCTCTCCGCCCACGTAGACGAGGCCCTCGCAGTCCAAGCCATCGCCTTCGGACTCGCCCCCGACGAGGTGGCCGTCCGCCGCCAGATCGTCCTCCGCCACATGACCTACCCGGGGGCGCGGGCACTGGGCGCCACCACCGCCGGACGGCTCGTGGGCTTCGTCTACGGCATGCCCAACAACCGCACCCACTGGTGGTCCACCGTCGTGGAGCCCTACCTCCGCGCCCTCCACCACGAGCACTGGCTGGACGACTCGTTCGTGATCACCGAACTGCACGTCCACCCCCGCCACCAGAACCACGGCGTCGGCCGCGCCCTGATCACCACCATCACCGACAGCGCGGCCGAACCCCGCTCGATCCTCTCCGCGATCGACGTCGACAGCCCGGCCCGCGGCCTGTACCGCTCCCTCGGCTATACGGACCTGGCCCGCCAGGTCGTCTTCCCCAGCGCCCCCAAGCCGTACGCCGTGATGGGCGCCCACCTGCCCCTGCGCCGCAGATAGCCGCCGTACCACCCCCCACCGCCCCCACCGGATTTCCACGGGCACCCACCCCCCGGCTAACCTCCTGCCATCACCCAACCCCGGCAGGAGTACGACAACCATGGCGAACGCACCGGTCCAGCGCATGTCCCAGTTGATGGCGAAGACGCTGCGCGACGACCCGGCGGACGCCGAGGTGCTCAGCCACAAGCTCCTCGTCCGCGCCGGCTACGTCCGCCGCACCGCCGCCGGTGTGTGGACCTGGCTGCCGCTCGGCAAGAAGGTCCTCGCCAACGTGGAGCGCGTCGTCCGCGAGGAGATGGACGCCATCGGCGCCCAGGAGGTCCTGCTCCCCGCCCTGCTGCCGAAGGAGCCGTACGAGGCGACCGGCCGCTGGGACGAGTACGGCCCGGAGCTGTTCCGCCTCCAGGACCGCAAGGGCGGCGACTACCTCCTCGGCCCCACCCACGAGGAGATCTTCACGCTGATCGTGAAGGACCAGGCGTCCTCCTACAAGGACCTGCCGGTGATCCTCTACCAGATCCAGACCAAGTTCCGTGACGAGGCCCGCCCCCGCGCCGGCATCCTGCGCGGCCGTGAGTTCCTGATGAAGGACTCGTACTCCTTCGACACCGAGGACGAGGGCCTCGCCCAGTCCTACGCCCTGCACCGCCAGGCCTACCAGAAGGTGTTCGAGCGTCTGGGCCTCGACTACCGCATCTGCGCGGCGACGGCGGGCGCGATGGGCGGCTCGAAGTCGGAGGAGTTCCTGGCCCCGGCCGGCGCCGGCGAGGACACCTTCGCCGACTGCCCGAACTGCGACTTCGCGGCCAACACCGAGGCGATCACCTACGAGTTGAAGCCGGTGGACGCGGGCGACGCCCCCGCGCTCGAAGAGATCCCGACCCCGGACACCCCCACCATCGAGACCCTCGCCGCCCACCTCGGCGTCCCGGCCTCCGCCACCCTCAAGAACCTCCTCGTGAAGGTCGACGGCGAGATCGTCGCCGTCGGTGTCCCCGGTGACCGCGAGGTCGACATGGGCAAGGTCGAGGCGCACTTCGCCCCGGCGGTCGTCGAGATGGTCACCGAGGCGGACTTCGCGGGCCGCCCCGACCTGGTCCGCGGCTATGTCGGCCCGCAGGGCCTGGGCGAGAAGGTCACCTACATCGCCGACCCGCGTGTGGCGCCGGGCACCGCCTGGATCACGGGCGCCAACAAGGACGCCACGCACGCCAGGAACGTCGTCGCGGGCCGTGACTTCGAGGTCGGCGCGTACGTCGACGTCGTGGTCGTCCAGGAGGGCGACCCCTGCCCGAACTGCGGCACCGGCCTCAAGCTGGACCGCGCCATCGAGATCGGCCACATCTTCCAGCTCGGCCGCAAGTACGCCGACGCCCTCAAGCTCGACGTCCTCGGCCAGCACGGCAAGCCCGTCCGCGTCACCATGGGCTCGTACGGCATCGGCGTCTCCCGCGCCGTCGCGGCCCTCGCCGAGCAGTCCGCCGACGACAAGGGCCTGTGCTGGCCCGCCGAGGTCGCCCCGGCCGACGTCCACGTCGTCGCGGCGGGCAAGGCCCTCCAGACCGAACTGGCCCTCGACGTCTCCGAGAAGCTGCGGGCCGCCGGCCTCCGCGTCCTGGTCGACGACCGTGCCGGGGTCTCCCCGGGTGTGAAGTTCACCGACTCCGAGCTGATCGGCGTACCGAAGATCCTGGTCGCCGGCCGCCGCTCCGCCGAGGGCGTCCTGGAGCTGAAGGACCGCCGCACCGGTGAGCGCGAGGAGCTGACGGTCGACGAGGCGATCGCCCGCCTGACCACGGCCTGACCTCGAAGAGAGACCGTTCCCCCGACCGTAGGACGTGGCAGAACGCCCCTCTACGGTCGGGGACCCCCGTAGGGGCGCGGGGAACTGCGGATCAGCTCCTCATCCGCCCGCTCAAAGCCATCCGGCGAACTCCAGCAACAGCTCCGCGTCCCGAGGCCGCCCCACCCGCCGGGCCCGCACCCCCGACTCCACGGCCCGGAACAGCGTCCACCCCCGCAACCGCTCCTGATCCACATCCAACGACTCGGCCAGCTTCTTCACCCGCCGCCGAGTGATCGCCGCTCCCGACGGCGACGCGATCAGGTCCTCCACCCGGTCCCGCACCAGCCGGGCCAGATCGAACGCGCACTCACCCACCACCGGATCCGGCCCCACGGCCAGCCACGGCAGCCGCTCCCCGCCCAGCACCTTGCTCTGCCGGAACGTCCCGTGCAGCAACCGCTCCTCGGGCGCGGAACCCAGCAGCTCCGCACGGACCGCGAGAGCCGCGTCGACCAGCGCCCGAACCTCGGAGTCCTCCTCGGCGCCCGCCCGGAGGGCCTCGGCCTGCCGCCCCGTCCGCTCGGCCACGGTCTCGAAGACATGTGCCTCGGGCGGCTCGACCCACAGCCGCCGCAAGGTCGCCGCGGCCTCCAGCAGCGCCTTGGCCTCCGGCAGCGACCGCACCGACAGATCGGGACGCAGCCGCTCCAGCAGCAGCACACCGGCACTGTCCCCGGGATTGAGCAACTGCACCGCGCCCCGCCCGTCCCAGTGCGCGAGGGCCGCCCGCTCGCTCTCCGGCCGCGCCCGCTCGGGCGCCAGCTTGAGCACGGCGGGGGTGTCGCCGATCATCCGCACCAGCAGCACCAGACTGCTGCGACCACCGGGTGCCTGCACCCGCTCCACGGTCAACTCGCGTAGATCGACGGCCTGTTGCAGCAGCTCGGGGAGGGTTTCCAGCCACGCGCCGATCCCGTCACCGCCGCCCGGCCGCCGGGTCTCGGCGAGCGCTCGCACCAGCCGCTGCGGCGGTTCGAAGTCCTCGAAAGCCATGCGTGCCATGTGCGAGTCGTTCCCTTCGGACCGTGATCAGGTGTGCGGTGTCGCCGACGGACCGGCGGCGGCCGTCCGCTCGGCGAGACCAGGGAAGGCTACGCTTCCGCCCCGCCATCGCACCGCCCGCACCGCCGCTTCCCGCAGCGCCTCGGCCGCCGCACGGCGCCGGTCACCCTCCGCTGCCCGGACGAGATCGGAGTACACCCCGGCCACCCGCTCCTCCAACTCCGCGGCGAGCCGTACGGCGGAGTTGGAATCGCTCACCTGGAACGGCAGCGCGTATCCGGCCGCCGCCGCGGCGGGCCTGCCGCCCAGGTCCCGTACGGCCCGGGTGAGTTGGTCCCGCCGGGCCCGGTGCGCGTCGTACGCCTCCCGGGCCTCGCTCTGCCGGGCCTCGCCGATCTTCCCGCCGACGACTCCGTACCCGTACACGGCGGCGTGCTCGGCCCCGAGCGCCGCCTGTACCGCCTTCAGCTCCCCGCTGCTCACTTCGCACCCTCCGTCAACAAGTACGCGTGCCCGGCCCCCGCGGCCGCCACCGAGGCCATCAGCCGCGCCACCTCACCCGGCACCTCCAGCAATGCCTTGGCCCGCCGGTCCGCGAGCTTCCGCTCGGCGGCGCCCAAGGCGGCGAGGGCGGCCTTGGGATCCTCGGGCACGGGGGAGGAGGAGGGGGAGGCGGAAGCAGAAGCAGAAGGTGAAGGCGAACCGGACGGCGACGGGGAACCCTTACCCGCACTCTTCCCGCCCCCGAACGCCCGCGCATGCCGTACGACCTCCGCCCGCAACGGCGTCAGCAGCGCGGCCAGATCCGGATGCGCGGCGATCACGGCGTCGTACCGCTCCACGAGCTCCTCGCTGTCCCGGACCACCCGCGCCCGCGCCTTGTCCACCTTCGACGCACCGCCCCCGGCGGCATCCGACCCCTCACCCCCGGACGAGCACCCCACGAGCAGGCCCGCACCAGCGGCCCCGACGAGCAAACTCCTTCTCCGCGGCCCCGACAGGGCGCGCGACGGCAGGCTGAACGACACAGCAGACGTCCTAGGGGGGTCGTACGAACAAAGAAGCGGTGCGATCACGGTACCCGTGAACGGGCCCCGCTCCCGATAGGGGCGCGGGCGACTCGTGGACGGCAACACCCCAGCGGAGCGGCTACCCTTTGACCTGACACGCGCCCTACCCACAACAGCACACGCGGCCGAGGAGTCACCCGGATGAGCACCACCCAGAGCGAGAGGCTGCGAGAACTGCTGGAACCGCTCGTACGCTCCCAGGGCCTGGATCTCGAAGAGATCGCAGTGGACTCGGTCGGACGCAAGCGGGTGCTGCGCGTGGTCGTCGACTCGGACGAGGGCGCGGATCTGGACGCGATCGCCGAGGTCAGCCGCGCGCTCTCGGCCCAGCTGGACGAGACGGACGCGATGGGCCAGGCGGAGTACACCCTGGAAGTCGGTACGCCGGGCGCCGAGCGCCCCCTCACCGAGCACCGTCACTACCGCCGCGCCGTCGACCGTCTGGTGAAGTTCACGCTCCGCGAGGACGGGGAACTGATCGCCAGAATCCTGACCGTGGACGACGAGGGCCTCGACCTCGAAGTGCCCGGGGTGAAGGGCCGCAAGGCCACCTCCCGCCGGCTCGCCTTCGACGAGATCGACAGGGCCCGCGTCCAGGTCGAGTTCAACCGCAAGGACAAGAAGGACATGACGGAAGAGGAGGAGGCGTAGCCGTGGACATCGACATGAGCGCCCTGCGGGGCTTGGTACGGGAGAAGGAGATCTCCTTCGACCTGCTCGTCGAGGCGATCGAGGCGGCCCTCCTCATCGCCTACCACCGCACCGAGGGAAGCCGCCGGCACGCGCGCGTGGAGCTCAACCGGGAGACCGGCCATGTGACCGTGTGGGCGAAGGAGGACCCCGAGGACCTGGAGGAGGGGCAGGAGGCGCGCGCGTTCGACGACACCCCGTCGGACTTCGGGCGCATCGCCGCCACCACCGCCAAACAGGTGATCCTGCAACGACTGCGGGACGCGGAGGACGACGCGACGCTCGGCGAGTACGCCGGGCGCGAGGGCGACATCGTCACCGGTGTGGTCCAGCAGGGCCGCGACCCGAAGAACGTGCTCGTCGACATCGGCAAGCTGGAGGCCATCCTGCCCGTGCAGGAGCAGGTCCCCGGCGAGGCGTACCAGCACGGCATGCGGCTGCGCTCGTACGTCGTACGGGTCGCGAAGGGCGTCCGCGGTCCCTCCGTGACGCTTTCCCGCACGCATCCCAATCTGGTGAAGAAGCTCTTCGCCCTGGAGGTGCCGGAGATCGCCGACGGATCCGTCGAGATCGCCGCCATCGCGCGTGAGGCCGGTCACCGTACGAAGATCGCCGTCCGCTCCACCCGCAGCGGTCTGAACGCCAAGGGCGCGTGCATCGGCCCGATGGGCGGCCGGGTGCGCAATGTCATGGGCGAGCTGAACGGCGAGAAGATCGACATCGTCGACTGGTCGGACGACCCGGCGGAGATGGTGGCGAACGCGCTCTCCCCGGCCCGGGTCTCCAAGGTCGAGGTCGTGGACCTCGCGGCCCGCTCCGCGCGGGTGACCGTGCCCGACTACCAGCTGTCGCTGGCGATCGGCAAGGAGGGCCAGAACGCCCGCCTCGCCGCCCGCCTCACCGGCTGGCGGATCGACATCCGCCCGGACACCGAGCAGCCGTCCGAGTAACCGCCCGAGCAACCGCCCGAGCGATCACTCGATCGGGCGTCCTGACTGGGCCATCCGGGTAGTTCCGGGAGGCCGGGGAATAGATCCAAGCCGCAGGTCGCTTAGATCACGACAACAACCGTTCGATTTTTGCCCCAAAGGGGTGAGGTCGGTGCGGGGAGGTAGACTTAGCAGTGTCTGGCCGGACGCGTGCCCGCGCATGCCCTGAACGCACCTGTGTGGGGTGCAGGCAGCGAGCGGCCAAGACCGAACTGCTGCGGGTCGTGGCGATCGAGGGCGAATGCGCCCCCGATCCTCGCGGTACGCTGCCCGGCCGGGGTGCGTACGTACACCCCGCCCAGGTCTGTCTCGACTTGGGGCTTCGCCGTCGGGCGTTCACGCGGGCGCTGCGTGCCCCGGGAGCGCTCGACACAAAGGCGTTGCGCCGATACGTGGAGCAGACAACAGTTGCCGAGCAGGTGACGGTTGCCGAGCAGGCAACACCGTAAGACGTGTCGTACGGAACCTCCGTGCGGCCCGGTATTCCGCGAGTTGGAAGTAGGTCGAGATTGCGATGAGCACTCGATGAGCACGCGATGAGTACGCCCATGAAGTAGCGACGGTCCGGACGCACCCGGACCTAAAAAGGAGCGAAGTGGCTAAGGTCCGGGTATACGAACTCGCCAAGGAGTTCGGGGTTGAGAGCAAGGTCGTCATGGCCAAGCTCCAAGAGCTCGGTGAATTCGTCCGTTCGGCGTCCTCGACGATCGAGGCGCCCGTTGTACGCAAACTGACAGACGCCCTCCAGCAGGGCAGCGGCGGCGGCAAGCCCGCCCCCCGCAAGGCCGCCCCGGCACGTCCGGCGGCCCCCTCTCCCGCGCAGGCCGCACGTCCGGCCGCCCCGCGCCCGGGTCCGGCCGCACCGAAGCCGCCCGCCGCGGAGAAGCCCGCGACTCCGGCCCCGGGCCCGCGCCCGCTGCCGGGTCCCAAGCCGCCGGCCCCGAAGCCCGCTCCGGCCTCCCCGGCCCCGAGCGTGCCCGAGTTCCAGGCACCCCCGTCGGCTCCGGCCGCCGCGTCCGCCCCGTCCGCCCCGCGTCCGGGCGCCCGTCCCGGCCCCGGTGCGCCGCGTCCCGGTGGCCAGCGTCCGGGCGGTCCCGGTCAGGACCGGCAGGACCGCGGTCAGGACCGTGGCCAGGGGCCTCGTCCCGGTGGTCAGCGTCCCGAGCGTTCGGGTGGGCCCGGCGCGCCCAAGCCGGGCGGTGCCCGTCCGGCCGGTCCGCGTCCGGGTAACAACCCCTTCACCTCCGGTGGCTCCACCGGGATGGGACGCCCGCAGGGCCCCCGTCCGGGTGGAGCGCCGCGTCCCGGCGCCCCCGGTGGCGCCCAGGGCGGCGGTCCGCGTCCGCAGGCCCCCGGCCAGGCTCCCCGTCCGCAGGGCGGTCCCGGTGGCGCTCCGCGTCCCCAGGGCGGTCCGGGCGGTGCCCGTCCCACTCCGGGCGGCATGCCCCGTCCGCAGGCCCCGCGTCCCGGCGGCGGCCCCGGCGGCAACCGTCCCAACCCGGGCATGATGCCGCAGCGTCCGGCTGCCGGCCCGCGTCCCGGCGGCGGTGGCCCCGGTGGCCGTGGTCCCGGTGGCGGCGGTCGTCCCGGCGGTCCCGGTGGCGGCGGCGGTCGTCCCGGTGGCGGCGGCGGCTTCGCCGGTCGTCCGGGCGGTCCCGGTGGCGGCGGTGGCGGTTTCGCCGGTCGTCCGGGCGGTCCCGGTGGCGGCGGTGGCGGTTTCGCCGGTCGTCCCGGTGGTCCCGGTGGCGGCGGCGGTCGTCCCGGCTTCGGCGGTCGTCCCGGTGGTCCGGGTGCCCGTGGTGGCACGCAGGGCGCCTTCGGCCGTCCCGGCGGTCCCGCGCGTCGCGGTCGCAAGTCGAAGCGGCAGAGGCGTCAGGAGTACGAGGCCATGCAGGCCCCGTCGGTCGGCGGCGTGATGCTGCCTCGCGGCAACGGACAGTCCGTCCGCCTGTCGCGCGGTGCGTCGCTCACCGACTTCGCCGAGAAGATCGGCGCCAACCCGGCGTCGCTCGTCGCGGTGATGATGAACCTCGGCGAGATGGTCACCGCCACGCAGTCCGTCTCCGACGAGACCCTCCAGCTGCTCGCCGGCGAGATGAACTACGTCGTCGAGATCGTCAGCCCGGAGGAGGAGGACCGCGAGCTGCTCGAGTCCTTCGACATCGAGTTCGGCGAGGACGAGGGTGGCGAGGAGTTCCTCGTCGCGCGTCCGCCGGTCGTGACCGTCATGGGTCACGTCGACCACGGTAAGACCCGCCTCCTCGACACCATCCGCAAGACGAACGTCGTCGCGGGCGAGGCCGGCGGTATCACGCAGCACATCGGCGCGTACCAGGTCGCGACCCAGGTCAACGACGAAGAGCGCAGGATCACCTTCATCGACACCCCGGGTCACGAGGCGTTCACCGCCATGCGTGCCCGTGGTGCCAAGTCGACCGACATCGCGATCCTCGTGGTGGCGGCCAACGACGGTGTGATGCCCCAGACGATCGAGGCGTTGAACCACGCCAAGGCGGCCGGTGTGCCGATCGTGGTCGCGGTCAACAAGATCGACGTCGAGGGCGCCGACCCGACCAAGGTGCGCGGTCAGCTCACCGAGTTCGGTCTGGTGGCCGAGGAGTACGGCGGCGACACGATGTTCGTCGACATCTCCGCCAAGCAGGGTCTGAACATCGACTCCCTGCTGGAGGCCGTGGTCCTCACCGCGGACGCCTCGCTCGACCTGCGGGCCAACCCGGAGCAGGACGCGCAGGGCATCGCGATCGAGTCCCACCTCGACCGCGGCCGCGGCGCCGTCGCGACCGTCCTGGTCCAGCGAGGCACCCTGCGGGTCGGCGACACCATGGTGGTCGGCGACGCGTACGGCCGTGTCCGCGCGATGCTCGACGACAAGGGCGCGAACGTGGAAGAGGCGGGTCCCTCGACCCCGGTCCTCGTCCTCGGTCTCACCAACGTCCCGGGCGCCGGCGACAACTTCCTCGTCGTCGACGAGGACCGTACGGCCCGTCAGATCGCCGAGAAGCGCGCGGCGCGCGAGCGCAACGCCAACTTCGCCCGGCGTGGGGTCCGGTTCTCCCTGGAGAACCTGGACGAGGCCCTCAAGGCCGGTCTGGTGCAGGAACTCAACCTCATCATCAAGGGCGACGCGTCCGGTTCGGTGGAGGCTCTCGAGTCCTCGCTGCTCCAGCTCGACGTCGGCGAAGAGGTCGACATCCGCGTCCTGCACCGCGGCGTGGGTGCGGTCACCGAGTCGGACATCGACCTGGCGACCGGCTCCGACGCGATCGTCATCGGCTTCAACGTCCGCGCTGCGGGCCGCGCGGCGCAGATGGCGGAGCGCGAGGGCGTCGACGTCCGGTACTACTCGGTGATCTACCAGGCCATCGAGGAGATCGAGGCGGCCCTCAAGGGCATGCTCAAGCCGGAGTACGAGGAGGTCGAGCTCGGCACGGCGGAGATCCGCGAGGTCTTCAAGTCGTCCAAGCTGGGCAACATCGCCGGTGTCCTGGTCCGCTCGGGCGAGGTCAAGCGCAACACCAAGGCGCGCCTCGTCCGCGACGGCAAGGTCATCGCGGAGAACCTCACCATCTCCGGTCTGCGTCGCTTCAAGGACGACGTCACCGAGATCCGCGAAGGGTTCGAGGGCGGTATCAACCTCGGCAACTTCAACGACATCAAGGTCGACGACGTCATCGCGACGTACGAGATGCGGGAGAAGCCGCGGTCGTAGTCAGCCGTGGTTCATGCCGGCCGGGGGTGACCTGTTCACCCCCGGCCGGTGTGGCCGTTTCTGGGGCTGCGCCCCAGACCCCCTTCGCGCCCACGCGGCGGAGCCGCATATCGATGCAGCCCCGCGCCCCTAAAAGCGATCGAGCCGCCCCGTGGGTTCGATGTACGGTTCTGATGTTCCTGCCCGGCATCCTGGCAGGCCATCTATCCCGTACCGGCGGGTGAACCGGATACACACATGTATGTGGGGACTCTGTCCTTCGATCTCCTGCTCGGCGACGTACGGTCGTTGAAGGAGAAGCGCTCCGTCGTCCGTCCCATCGTGGCCGAGCTGCAACGCAAGTTCGCGGTGAGCGTGGCGGAGGTCGATCTCATGGATCTGCACCGCCGGGCCGTGATCGGGCTGGCGGTGGTGTCCGGTGACACGGGGCATCTGACCGACGTACTCGACCGGTGCGAGCGGCTGGTCGCGGGACGCCCCGAGGTGGAACTGCTCTCGGTGAGACGTCGCCTCCACGGCGACGACGACTGACCGAGAAGTGATCAGTAGACGTAAGAAAGAGCTAGGAGACGGACCAGTGGCCGACAACGCGCGTGCCAAGAGGCTGGCGGACCTCATCCGAGAGGTGGTGGCCCAGAAGCTGCTGCGCGGGATCAAGGACCCGCGGCTCGGCTCACACGTCACCATCACGGACACCCGGGTGACCGGGGACCTGCGGGAGGCGACCGTCTTCTACACGGTGTACGGGGACGACGAGGAGCGGGCGGCCGCCGCCGCGGGACTGGAGAGCGCCAAGGGCATCCTCCGTTCCGAGGTCGGGCGGGCCGCCCAGGTGAAGTTCACACCGACCCTCACCTTCGTGGCCGACGCCCTCCCAGACACCGCCAAGACCATCGATGACCTCCTCGACAAGGCGCGGGCCTCGGACGCCCAGGTGCGCGAGAGCGCGTCGGGCGCCAAGTACGCCGGCGAGGCCGACCCGTACCGCAAGCCGGGCGAGGACGACGACGAGGACGACGCCGCCGAATGACGCAGCAGCGCCAGAAGACCACCACGCCCGACGGCCTTGTCATCGTCGACAAGCCGTCGGGCTTCACTTCGCACGACGTCGTCGCCAAGATGCGGGGCATCGCCCGCACGCGGCGCGTCGGGCACGCGGGAACACTCGATCCCATGGCCACCGGTGTGCTCGTCCTGGGGGTGGAGAAGGCGACCAAGCTGCTCGGTCACCTCGCACTCACCGAGAAGGAGTACCTGGGCACCATCCGGCTCGGGCAGACGACGGTCACCGACGACGCCGAGGGCGAGATCACGGCGTCGGTCGACGCGTCGAAGGTCACCCGCGACGCCGTCGACGCCGGCATCGCCGAGCTGACCGGCGAGATCATGCAGGTCCCGTCCAAGGTCAGCGCCATCAAGATCAACGGCGTGCGGTCGTACAAACGGGCCCGGGACGGCGAGGACTTCGAGATTCCCGCCCGGCCCGTCACCATCTCCTCCTTCGCGGTGTACGACGTCCGGGACGCCGTCGCCGAGGACGGCACCCCGGTCCTCGACCTCGTGGTGTCGGTGGTGTGCTCCTCCGGGACGTACATCCGCGCCCTCGCCCGCGACCTGGGCGCCGGGCTGGGCGTCGGCGGCCACCTCACCGCGCTGCGCCGCACCCGTGTGGGGCCGTACAAGCTGGACTCCGCGCGGACCCTGGACCAGCTCCAGGAGGAGCTGACCGTGATGCCGGTGGCCGAGGCCGCCACCGCCGCGTTCCCCCGCTGGGACGTGGACGACCGCCGGGCGGGGCTGCTGCTGAACGGCGTACGCCTGGAGATGCCCGAGGAGTACGCCGACCGCGGCGCCATCGCCGTCTTCGACCCCGCCGGCCGCTTCCTGGCCCTGGTCGAAAGCCAGAAGGGCAAGGCCAAGAGCCTGGCCGTCTTCGGCTAGAGCTTGGGACTCAGGCTGAGGGGCGGGCGCTGAAGAGCAGGGGCGCAGCCCCATGCTCTTCAGGGGCGCGGGGAACTGCGCGATCAGCCACACACGAGCCGCACGCGCCGAACGACCGCATCCTCACGAGCTGGTAGGCGGGGTGTAGGCGGGGCCCAGGGGCACAGCCCCTGGGCCGGCCGGTGCCGGAGGCACCCGGCGTACCTCGGCTGAACCCAGCGGAGCGTGGAGCGGCGGTCACGGGGTTTCGCTGTTCCCGCCGCTCCACGGTCCCCCCTCGGTTCCCCCACCCAGAGGTGTATCCATCTCCCCGGGGCTATTCACCCCTTCGTGCAGGCGCTCGGAGTGAACCGAGGGAGCGGAAGGGGGCGCGTTCGCCGCGCGATCTGTTCCGCTGATCTTCACGTGCCTACCGTCGGAACACAGGTACGACGGGGAGGTCAGGACATGGCGGTACGGGGCCGTCGGGCGACCGACGACGGCCGCCGGGCGGCGCGGGACGAAGTCCTGGTGCGGGTCGGCGATCTGGCGGGACGACCGCGCGGCACGGGCTTCGTGGCCGATCACCACGGCACGGTCGTCACCAGCCACGAGGCGGTGGACGGACTGGCCCGGATCGTGGTGCACGCGGCCGGCGACCGTGTCTGTGTGGTGACCTCCGACGCGGTGACCCCACTGCCCGCCCTCGACCTCGCGCTCATCCGCACCGAGGGGCTGTGCGTGGACCCGCTCCCCTTCGCCCTGCGGGACGAGGTCGACACGGGCGCGTACGTCCGTATCGCGGCCGGCGGCTGGCGCGAGGCACGGGTACTGGGCACGGCGGACGTGACGTACACGGCGACCGACGGTTTCCATCTGCTGCGCGGCGCCTTGGAGTTGGCGATCGGCACGGCCGGGAGCGAGGCGCTGCGGCTGGGCGGGGGCGCGGCCGGGGGGCCCGTGCTCGACATGACCACCGGGGCCGTGGTGGGCGTCCTCGGCACGGCGCTGGAGGCCCAGCACCGGGCCACCGGTTTCGCCGTACCTCTGCGGGGATGGCGGGCGGTGCAGCCGCTGGCCGAGCTGCTCGCCCGGAACGCGGCGACCGTGGGCGCGTACGGGACCGATCTGAACCTGGCCGGGGTGCTGGAGCTGACCGCCACCACGGTCGGCTCGGACGGGCCGGGGGCGAGTGCCGGGGCCGTCGCGGCGAGCGGTGCCGACCCCGTCGAACGGGTCGATGTCGTACGGGAGTTGAGCGCCTTCACGGACGGTCCGGCCACCGTCCTTGGTCTCGTCGGCCCACCCGGCAGCGGCCGTACGACGGAGCTGGCCGCCCTCGCCGCCCGGCGCGGCCGGGGGCACGAGCCCGCGCCCACGCTGTGGCTCCGCGGGGCAGACCTCCTGGCCGACGACACCTCCCTGGCGGACGCGGCACGGCGGGCGCTGGAGCGGGCGGGGCGGATCGTGGTGGCTTCGGCGGCGGCGAGTCCCACGGGGGAGTGGGGTGCGTCGGCGGGGGCGAGTTCCGCGGGGGAGTGGGGTGCGTCGGCGGGGGCGCGCCCGGCGCAGGGGCCTGCCGGGGCCGCCGGGGCAGGGGCGTCGGACGGGTGGGCCGCCTCGGACTTCTCGGCCGCGTCGGGTGCTTGTGGCGATGCCGGTGCCTGGGGCAGTGGAGGTCTGCCGGGGGCCGCTCATGCTTCGGGAGGGTCGTGGGCCGGAGGGGGGCGGCCGTGGCTGCCCGGCCGGTACGAGGGTGAGTTGGGGGACATCCGGCCGGAGCGGTTGGCCCGGCTCGCCGCGGCCGAGGGGCGGCCCATGCTGCTGCTCCTCGACGGGCCCGAGGAGATGCCGCCGACACTCGCGCACCGGCTGGCCGAGTGGACCGCCGGGACGGTCGAGTGGCTGCGGGAGAACGGGGCCCGGCTCGTGGTGGCCTGCCGGTCCGAGTACTGGGAGCGGGCCGGGGCGCAGTTCCCGGCGGAGCTGCTGCACGGGGAGGCGTCCGGCGGAGCGGGGCAGTCACTGCCCGCGTGCGTGCGGCTCGGCGACCTGACGGAGAGCGAGGCCCGGCGCGCCCGGCTGCGGTACGGCATCCCCGAGGACGCCCTCGCCGGCCCCGACGCCCGACACCCGCTCACCCTGCGGCTCCTGTCCGAGGTACGAGCGGCCCTGCCGGAGCCCCCGGACGGCCGGCCCGGCGAGGATGGCGCCTTCGCCGGGCCGGCCGGTGGGGGTACGGAGGGCGGGGGTGCGGCCGGGGGTGGCCGGGTGGCGGCGGGTTTTGGTGGGCTGGGGCCGGAAGGGTCGGGGTTTGATGGGCCGGGTCGCCCTGGGCCGGGAGCCCACGGGCCGGAGGGGCCCTTCTCCGGCCCGGGCCCACGCCCGTCCGATACGACGGCGCATCCGTCCGACACGACGGCACCCCCGTCCGGCAGGGCGGCGTCCGCCTCCGGCAGGACGACATCCTCCTCCGGTCAGGCTTCGCCCTCCTCCGGTCAGGCTTCGCCCTCCTCCGGTCAGGCTTCGCCCTCCTCCGGTCAGGACTCGTCCTCCTCCGGCAAGGCGGCAGCCGCTGCCCCGGGTCGGCGGCCCGATCGGGACGACGTGTTGGCTGCCTATCTGGATCTGATGTGTCTGCGGGTCGCCGTGCGGCTCGCCGCGGTGAACGGGGTGCGCGGGACGGCCGTGCGGCGGCTCGCGGCGCAGGTCTCGGGGCAGGTGCACGAGGCGGCGCGGCGGTGTCTGGGGCCAGGGCAGGGGGAGCTGGACCGGGCGGCGTTCGAGGCGGTGTTCCCCTGGGGGCCGGTGCCAGGGCGGCGGCTCGGCGGTACCACCGGCTGGGCCTCGGCCGTGCTCACCGAGGGCCTGCTCGTCCCGGCCGGCGACGGCTACCGCTTCGCCCACGAGGAGCTGGCCGACTGGATCCAGGGCGCGCACCTGGACCTCGACGCCGCCCTGCACGCGCTCGTGCACCGGGGCTGGGTCGCCCAGGCCGAGGCCCGGCGGGGCTGGGGCACCATGCCGTCGGAGGCCCGCGTCCGCCGCCATGCCCGCCGGGCCACCCGCGACCTCCCCGTGCCCCGCCACCGCATCGGCCCCGTCGTCCACGCCCTGCTCCTCCTCGGCCGCCAACAGGGCCCCACCGAACTCGCCGGGCGCCTGGAGGAGTTGCTCGACGCCCTGGACACCCTGCTGCCGCCGGGCGCACCGGCCCCCGACGACCCGACCTGGTGGGCCACCCGCCTCCTGGCCGAGGTCCTGCTCCGGGTCCCCGACGCGACGCCGTACACCCGGGTGCTGCGGTTCCTCAGCGAGCGGATCGGGGCCTGGCGGGGCCAGGGCCGGGGCGTACCGGGGGAGTTCGGGCCGGACTTCTGGTCGTCGCTGCCGCTGCCCGAGGCGGAACGGTTCGACCTGCTGCGACGCCTCGTCGTGGCCGACCCGTCCCCCGGCGAGGGACCCCGCTATCTGGACGTGGCCTCCCGGCTCCTCGCCGCCGACCCCACCGCCGTACAACCGCTGCTCACCCGCTGGTTCCCCGACGACACCCCGCTGGTCGCGACCCCCGACGCCACCGTGGCGACGGCCGCGCAGGCGCTGCTGCACACGCATCGGCGGTGCGCCTTGGACGACCTGACCGAGGCGCTGGTCGACAGCGCGCACCGGCGCGGCGACGAGCTGCTCGCCGTACTGTCCGAGGAGGAGCCCTCGGCGGTGTGCCGGGCCGTCGACCGGTGGGCGCACGACGAGCGCCCGGCACGGCGGGTCGCGGGGCTCGCGTACGGACTGCGGACCGCTCCGCACGCCCGCACGGAGCCCGACCGCGAGCTGCTCCGCTACGCGGCGCTCGCCCTGCTGGGCCGCCCCGCCGACGTCACCCTGCACAGCGGCGCCCTCGCCCTGCTCGTACGGGATCCGGGGACCCGGTCGCGCTATCTGCCGCAGGCGCTGGAGCGCTTCGCGGCCGGTGATCCCCAGTTGCCCGCGAGCGCGCTGGTCACGGCCCTCGCCACCCACCCGGACCCGGTCCTGGGCGCCTTCCGCGCCCGGCTGCGGACTCCCGGCGCCGAGGGCTCCGACGGGGAGGCCCTGCGCACGCTCGCCGAGGTCACCACGCCCGGTCTCGCGCGCCGCGTCACCACCCTCGTACGGGAGGTCGTCGAACTGCGCCCCGAGCTGGCCGGGCATGTCGCCGTGTACGTCGACCGCAGGCTGGAGCACGGCCCGGGCACCCGAGCCGTACTGTTCCCGCTGGTCAGCGGCCTCATCGTCGACGGCCCCGTCCAGGTCCGCGCGGCCCTCGCGGCCGTCTTCGCCGAGCCGGGCACCCCCGTTTCCGGCCCGCTGCGGCGCGAACTGCTCGACCTGCTGATGGCGACCGAACGGGACCCGTCGGTCCTCGACGCGCTGCTGCGGGCGGCCGCCGCGCGCGGAGTGACAGCGGATGCGCGGGAGGTGGGAGGCACGGGGGGCGCGGGGGGCACGGGGGGCGCGGGAGGCGCGGGGGACGACGGTGCGGCCACCCGGGCGCTGGTCCATCGGGTCGGGATGCTGCTCGTCCGTACGCCCGAAGGGGCGACCCGTTTCGACTGGGCGCTCGTCGACCTGGCCCGCCATGTGCCGGGTTTCGCGGGGATGGTGGCCGGCTGGCTCAACGGCACGCCCCAGGAGTGGGCGGCGGTGGTCGGGCCGAGCACCCGCCGGATGATCGAGAACCTGGCGGGCGTGCCGGGGGTCCCGGGGGTGCGGGTGCCCGCGTGAAGCACGGCCGGGTTCCGTGCTCCGGTTCCGTGCTCCGGTTCCGTGCTCCGGGTCACAGGCCGGATGCCGATGCGGACCGAGGACACCGGGCATGGCACCCTTAGACCTGCGCAAGGGTTAGGCGTCAATACGGACACGGGTTCGACGAGGAGCGGTCACAGTGCAGCGCTGGCGTGGCTTGGAGGACATCCCCGAGGACTGGGGGCGCAGCGTCGTCACCATCGGTTCCTACGACGGGGTGCACCGAGGGCACCAGCTGATCCTCCGGCACGCCGTGGAACGCGCGCGTGAGCTGGGCGTTCCCGCCGTCGCCGTCACCTTCGACCCGCACCCCAGCGAGGTCGTGCGTCCCGGCACCCACCCTCCGCTGCTCGCCCCGCACCACCGCCGCGCCGAACTGATGGCCGAGCAGGGCGTGGACGCGGTGCTGATCCTGCCCTTCACGACGGAGTTCTCGCGGCTGTCGCCGGCCGACTTCGTCGCCAAGGTGATCGTCGACAAACTGCACGCCAAGGCCGTCGTCGAGGGCCCCAACTTCCGCTTCGGCCACAAGGCCGCCGGGGACGTGGCCTTCCTGTCCGAGCAGGGCAAGACGTACGACTTCGACGTCGAGGTCGTCGACCTGTTCGTCACCGGTGAGGCGGGCGGCGGACAGCCGTTCTCCTCGACGATGACCCGGCGCCTGGTCGCCGAGGGCGACGTCGAGGGCGCGCGCGAGATCCTCGGCCGCCCCCACCGCGTCGAGGGCGTCGTCGTACGCGGCGCCCAGCGCGGCCGCGAACTGGGCTTCCCGACGGCCAACGTCGAGACCCTCCCGCACACCGCGATCCCCGCCGACGGCGTCTACGCCGGCTGGCTCCACGTCGACGGCGAGGCCATGCCCGCCGCGATCTCCGTCGGCACGAACCCGCAGTTCGACGGCACCGAGCGCACGGTCGAGGCGTACGCCATCGACCGCGTCGGACTCGACCTCTACGGCCTCCATGTCGCCGTCGACTTCCTCGCCTTCGTGCGCGGCCAGGCGAAGTTCGACTCGCTGGACGCGCTGCTCGTGGCGATGGGCGAGGACGTGAAGAGGTGCCGGGAGCTGATCGGGGCGTACGCGGGGGAGTAGCCCCCGCCGGCTTCGTCCTTCGGGCGCGCGCAGGGCCCGTACCGTTCGTGGATCGTGAACGGTACGGGCCCTCGGTCGTCTCGCCGTGCGGGGGTTACTGCTGCTGTGGCGGTGCCGGCGGGTAGGGCTGCTGACCCTGGTGCGGCGGGTACGGCTGGCCCGGGGCGGGCTGACCGGGGTAGCCGTAGGGCCCTGGGGCCTGGCCGGGGGCCGGCTGACCCGGGTAGGGCTGGGGCTGGCCGGGGTAGGGCTGCTGCCCCTGCTGCGGCGGGTACGGCTGGCCCTGCCCCTGCCCCGGTTGCTGTTGCTGTTGCGGATAGGGCTGGCCCGGGGTCTGCTGGCCCGGCATCGGCGGAGCGACCACCGGCGGCGGGTTGCCGTCCGACGTCCACAGGCCGTGCGACTGCTGGTGGCGGGCGATGTCCTCGGCGACCATCGCGGCGAGCGTGAAGTACGACTCCCGCACCTTCGGCCGCATCATGTCGAGGTCCAACTCGGCGCCCGCGGACAGGTGTTCGTCGAAGGGCACGACGACGACACCGCGGCAGCGCGTCTCGAAGTGGGAGACGATGTCGTCCACCTTGATCATCTTCCCGGTCTCGCGCACCCCCGAGATGACCGTGATGGAACGTGCCACCAGGTCCTGGTAACCGTGCGCGGAGAGCCAGTCCAGCGTCGTACTCGCGCTGCTCGCACCGTCCACGGACGGTGTCGAGATGATGATGAGCTGGTCGGCGAGGTCGAGCACCCCGCGCATGGCGCTGTAGAGCAGACCGGTACCCGAGTCGGTCAGGATGATCGGGTACTGCTTGCCGAGGATGTCGATCGCGCGCCGGTAGTCCTCGTCGTTGAACGTCGTGGAGACGGCCGGGTCGACATCGTTGGCGATGATCTCCAGCCCGGAGGCCGCCTGCGAGGTGAACCGCCGGATGTCCATGTACGAGTTGAGGTACGGGATCGCCTGGACGAGGTCGCGGATCGTGGCCCCGGTCTCGCGCCGCACGCGACGGCCGAGGGTGCCGGCGTCCGGGTTGGCGTCGATCGCGAGGATCTTGTCCTGCCGCTCGGTGGCGAGCGTCGAGCCGAGCGCGGTGGTGGTCGTGGTCTTGCCCACGCCGCCCTTCAGGCTGATGACCGCGATGCGGTAGCAGGACAGCACCGGCGTCCTGATCAGCTCCAGCTTCCGCTGCCGCTCGGCCTCCTCCTTCTTCCCACCCAACTTGAACAGCCCGCCGCCCGACCCCGGGCGGCTGCTCTTGGTCTTCTGCTTCTTGCTGTTGAGCAGCCGGTCGGAGGACAACTCCACCGCCGCGGTGTAACCGAGCGGCGCCACACCGGGGTTGGTCGGCTGCCGCTGATCATGCTGCACGGGCTGCGGCCAGGCGGCGCCTGTGCGGGGGTCGATGGGGGCGGTGGGAGTGGTGGGAGCGGTGGGTGCAGGGGGGTGGGGGTGCCCGCCCGGATGACCGGGCTGGCCGGGGTGACCGGGCTGGCCGGGCTGGCCGGGGTGGTCCGGGTGAGCTGCGTGGGCGGGCTGGCCCGGGTGTCCGGGCTGGCCCGGCTGGTTGGGGAAGGGGGGTTGGGGTTGGCCAGGGTGCCCGGGCTGAGCGGGGGGCTGAGGGAAGCCGTAGCCGGGCTGGGGGGTGGCCGCGTGGGGCGGGCCCTGAGGAGGGGTTTGGGCCGGGACGCCGGGGGCGGCGGAGGGCGGGAAGCCGTAGCCGGGCTGGGGGGCGGGGGCGTCCGGGGTACCCGGCTGGGCCGGGGGCTGGGGGAAGCCGTAGCCGCCTTGCTGGGGGATGGGGGTTTGTGGGGGTACGGGTGCGCCGGGGGGCGGGAAGCCGTAGCCGGGGGTGGGTTGGGCGGGGGGTGCGGTGGGGGTGGGGGCGGCCGGGTGTGCGGGCTGCTCCGGGTGGCCTGGTTGGGCCGGGGGTACGGGCTGTCCCGGGTGCACTGGCTGTCCCGGCTGGGCCGGGGGCTGGGGGAAGCCGTAGCCGCCCTGTGGGGGGATGGGTGCCTGCGGGGGCACGGGTGCGCCGGGGGGCGGGAAGCCATAGCCAGCGGGGGAGGGGGTGTTGGGGGCCTGCGGGGGTGTCGGGCCAGGGGCGGCGGTCGGCGCATCGGAGGCGTCGGGCGCGCCGGGTGCCACGGCGGCGGGTGCACCGGGGTCGCCAGGGACGGCGGGTGCTCCGGGCGTGCCAGGGGCGGCGGGTGCGCCGGGTCCGGGGATACCAGGCGCACCGGGCGTGCCGGGAGCGGCATCGACCGGGTTGCCCCAGGCCGCTGGCGCACCTTGAGGGGCCTGCGGGTGGAACGGCT
The DNA here is from genome assembly GCF_040297125.1 of Streptomyces sp. NPDC001868. Classification (NCBI taxonomy): domain Bacteria; kingdom Bacillati; phylum Actinomycetota; class Actinomycetes; order Kitasatosporales; family Streptomycetaceae; genus Streptomyces; species Streptomyces sp. NPDC001868. The sequence goes on from NZ_JBEOYO010000014.1 coordinate 179,312, forward strand.
GCTGCTGAGGCACGGACGGCTCGCCCTGCTCCGAGGGCGCGGACGCCGGCCACTGCGCCGCCGAGGCAGGCGCGGCGGGCGCGGCCGGCAGATACGCGGGCGGCAACGGCGGAAGCCCACCCTGGGGCCCCGGCGGGGGTACCCACGCGGGCGGGGCCTGCGGTACACCGGGTACGGCAGGCGGGGCGTCCTGCGGAGCGCCCGGCTGAGGCGCGGCGTCCTGCGGGGGACCTGGCTGAGGTGCTGCGTCCTGCGGGACGGCGCCCTGGGCCGGGAGGTCCTGCGGCGCCGAACCCTGCGCAACGGTGCCCTGAGGCGCGGCATCCGCCGACTCGCCTCTGTCGGAGACAACGTCCGGCTTCGCGGCACCGTCGGGCTGCTCGCCCCCCGCCACTGCTGCGGTCTCGCCGGGCTCCTCGCCCTCAGAGGCAACGGCCCCAGCGGCCGCAGCTACGCCTTCGGCGGCAACGGCCTCGCCGGACGCGTCCACGGCGGGCGAACCCTCGGCGGCCACACCGCCATCACCAGCACCGCCCTGCGCATCCTGACTCCCGCCGGACGAGCCCGCCTCGGCCGACTGCACGACGGCGACATCATCCGCACCCGCACCCGCACTCGTACTGGGACCGGCATCGGCGGCATCCGTACCCGCATCGGCTACGACGGCCCCCACGCTGTCCGACCCCTGAGGCTGCGCCTCGGCGACCGGGGCCGTACCGGAAGGCGCCAAGCCCCCGGCGTCGGGCACCCCGGCACCGTCACTCTCACTGCCACCGGGCACGGCCGAGGCCCCCGGCGCCCCATCCTCCACCTGCGGCGCATTCAACTCGAAGTCACCGGCACCCACTTCACCTCCGGAAGCAGCACCCGCAACCACACCCGCACCCGCGGCGGGCGTACCCGCACCCGCGATCTCACGCTTCAACGCGGCAGCGGAAATCCGCATGGTCGCACCGCTCTCGATGTCCCCATCGGCGTCACCGGCTTCGGGCGCGGCGGCGACCGGCGGCCAAGTGGGCGGAACCGCTCCACCCGGACCGGCACCGGGCGCGCTGGGCAAGTCGACAGGAGGACCGACCGGCGGAGCGGACGGGGGCGCGAACGGAGGCGTCGTGGCACCCACGACCGGAGAAGCACCCCCCGCGCTCGCGCCCGCGCCGGTGTCGGCAGCCGTACCCGAATCCGAACCGGCCCCTCCCGACGAGGCGTTCTGCGTGTACCAGGCAGGCGGCGCGTAGTCGATGGTGAACTCGCCCGTCGTCTCGACGGAGGACTCCGCGTCGGGCTGGTCATCGTCGGGTGTGGCCCAGCCCCCGCGCATCCCGTCCCGATCGCTGCTCACAATTCCTCCTGGTGTGGTCGAGCACCCTCAAGCCGTGCTGGGGCGACCGTTCCTGTCGTCCGATTCGCCGGGCTGATCCCCCCTCGGGCCCCGGGCCATGTCGCACAGCCCGTACCACCCGCTCGCGGGCAACTCGCGACGTGCTGTACCCCAGCCTAATCATCAAAGCCACGGGCCCGGCAGGCCCGTCTCTCCCGACCGGCTTCAGCGAAGTGCTCAATTGCCTCAATGGTGGCGCACTTGGATATATGGTCGAGGTTCGATCTTCATTCGATCTTCATCCGCCGGACTCGTCCCGAACCGTCGGTTCAGTCCATGCGACGGGCCACGCCCAGCAGACCGGTCTCCGCGTCCGTGGCCTGCGTCATCACGTACTCCCGGTCCCGCTCCGCGCACCACAGCGTGATGCCGTCCTGCAGTCCGGGCAGGGACCGTATCTCGGGGTGCGGCAGGCCCAGCACGCGCCCGATCTCCGTCGCCTCGTCCGGCGACACCCGCTGGACACCCACGAGACGAGCCTGGCGCATCAGTCGGGGCGCGACCGGGCTCAAGTACGGGAGAAGTGTGAGGACGGACTGCCAGGGTGCCGACGCCACGCGGCCACGCGGCGGCCGCATGCCGCAGTCACGCACCACCAGCACGGGGGTACCGGCCGACGCGCCCTGCGGTGGCACGCGCCCCACGTCGTACACGGCCAGACCGTTCTGCCCGCCGCCCATGGCGTGCACCAACGGCATCCAGGACTGTCCCCGTCCTGTCTCCACGGCCACGCGCGCCCCTGTCGCCGCCGCGCGCAGCGCCAGGACCTGGGCCGTCCACAGGCCGCCGATGAGGACGACGTCGAACGGGGTCGGCCGGTTGATCCCGAGGACGGCAGGCCGCCCCTGTTGATTGACGCCCACCACCACACCGTCGTCGCCTATGGGCAGGGACAGCGCGCCCACTTGCTCCAGGGACAGTGTGTGGCGCGGGTGCCGGGGACCCAGCAGCCCGAACCCGGTGCGCAGCCGCTGCCCGAAGCCCGCTGCCACCGGAGTGCCTTCGGGCGAAGGCGAAGGCGAGGACACGGACGAAGATGAGGCCGAGGCCGACGTCGTCATGGTCATCAGCGGGCACCTCCGAGCGGCAGGGTGGCGAGAACGCCGGGAAGCTGTTCACGGTCCAGTCGTACGAGCCCGGTCCCGGCCTGCCGCGCGGCATGCTCCAGATCACGCCGCGCGTCGGTCAGCTCCTGGTTGCTGCGACCGGTGATGCGAAGGTGACCGGTGAGGGCCACATCCTGCCGACCGCCCTTGGCCAGCGTCAGACTGAAGGTCGTCGCCAGCGCGGGAACCGAGGTCAGCTCGGCCACCAGCTGCGCCAGCGAGGTGCCGGAGCCACCCAACTGAGGCCAGCGGCGCACCCAGTACGTGGTGTGCCGACGGTTGTCGCAGCGCCAACTGCGGCTGGACTCCTCGGTCCGCCGCTGCGACACCTCGTCCGGCCCGGTCTGCGCGGCCTGCGCCGTCACCATCGGGTTGGCGCAGGCGGAGGTGGCGATGGCGGCTGTCAGCTCCTCCTCCGTGAGGACGCTCGCCCGGAGGCCGGCGCCCGTCAGTCGACTGGACAGGTGCTCCGCCGCCCGGACGAGACACTTCTGCGTCCCGCGCAGCCCGCCGCCGCGCGCGGCCACCGCCTCGGGGCACAGCTCGGGGTCGAGTTTCAGCGCGATCCAGACGATGCGCACCGCGGGAGCCCCGGTCTGGGCCTGGAGCGGCGCGTAGTTGCTCACCACGACCGACTGCTGCGGCAGGTGCAGCGCGGGCGCCGGCTGCGTGTGGACCACGATCTGCGCCGATTCCAGCAGGATCCCGTCGACTTCGAGGGCGTCCTGTACGAGCGCGACGGGCAGCGGTCTCCGTGCGCGCTCGGCCCGCAGTGCGCCGGCGTCCGACTCCAACTGGAGCACCGCGGTGAGGAATCCTCCGTCGCCCACCATGCCGACCGGCCGCTGACCACGGCGATCGCCGCGCTCGAAGCTGTACGTCCGCAGGCTCGGATCACATTCCACGGCGGGTGCGAGACCGGAATCGGTGCCCGGGGGCACCGGCGTGCTCGCGGCCCTGCGCGTACGGGCCCGCAGCGCCAGCAGAGAACCCAGCCACTCGGGCAGGGAGTGCCCACGACGTCGTACGAGGGCGAGGACGACCAGCACCGCGGCGGCCGCGATCGCCGAGACGAGCGCGAGCGTGCCGAGGAGCCATCCGACCACCACGAGGGCCGCCGCCGCCTCCAGCAACACCAGTCGCTGCACCGCGAACGAACCCTTGCGCCCCGAATGGGACTTCAGCTGGGGCGAGACGGATCCGCGGTAGGGCGCGGAGGCGGCGGGCGCCGATCCCGAGCGCGTGGTCGGGGAGAGGGAGGACGATCCGCGCCTACGTGACGGGCGCGCGCCACCCGGTTGCGGCCTCGCTTGCGATCGCGATCGGGCCCGTGCTGCGGACGCCATTGCTCACAAACCCCCGAACTCTCCCGAAATCCTTGGCACTCAGGGCCTGTCAGGACCTGAACACCCTGCCCGTGCCGACAGCACAGTCACGCAACAGGCATAGTAGGGGGCGCCTCTGACAGCCTGGACACCAGAGGCGATTCGAGGACGGGGACGGATCTTCACAGATCCCCCATGGCTCCGCACGGGGAGACAGCGGACACAGATGGCATCACGGCGGGACGAACTCAACGCCTACACCTTCGCGAAGCGCCGTACGCTCGCGGCCTTCCTTCAGCCGTCTCCGTCGGGCTCGGAGGAGGGCGCACCCAAGCCGCTGCGAGCGCTGTGGCCCGGAGCCGTCGTCGGTGTGGTGATTCTCGCGGTCTTCGGGGGCATCGGCGTGTTCAGCCCCACGGCACCCAGGGGCTGGGCCACGGCCGAGGAACACGTCATCGTGGCGAGCGACTCCACCACCCGGTACGTCGTGCTGAGGACGGACGGTCGGACGCAGCTGCATCCGGTGCTCAACATGGCCTCGGCCAAGCTGCTCCTGGACCCCGCCAAGGCGAGCGTCATCACCGTGGACGAGAAGATCCTGGACAGCGGGAAGCCACCGCACGGTGCCACGATCGGTATCCCGTACGCCCCCGACCGCCTGCCCTCCCCCGACGAGGCGGAGACCGCCAAACGCTGGGCGGTGTGCGAGCGTCCCGGTGAGGGCGGCCGAGCCATCCTGAAGGCCGCGTTCGTCCTGGCCGAGAAGGAGTTCTCCAGGACCTCGGGCCCCGAGAAGCTCTCAGGCGGCGACTTGATGTACGTCGTAGGCCCGGACGAGAAGAGCCAGTACGTGGTCGACGCCCTGGGCACCGCGTACCCCTTGGCCGACCCGGCCGACACCGAGCTGCTCAGGGCACTCGACACCCAGGGCCGTGCCCCGCAGCGGGTCTCCCAGGACTGGCTCGACACGCTCCACAAGGGCGACCCCATCTCCATCCCGGAGATCGACGGTACGCCCGGTACGCCGGCGAACGCCTCCGCCGGCCTTGAGCAGTACGACAAGGTCGGCGAGGTCATCAAGGCCTACGACGGCCAACGGATGCAGTACTACGTGGTGTTGCCGGGCGAGGTGGCCCGGATCTCCGAGTTCGTCGCCACGTTGCTGCTCAACAGCGGTGACCTCGTCGATGTCGGACAGGCGGGCGAGGCCCAACAGGTGCACCCCAGCGCGGTGGCCGACAGCACCACCTTCGCGGCGGACAAGACCTGGCCGACGTTCAAGCCGAAGACGGTGAACGACGGCTCCAAGGCCGACTCCGGCCGCAACACCGTCTGCAACGTCCTGCTCTCGGTCGACTCGCGGGGCAAGGCGAAGGGGAGGACGACACTGTCCACCTGGGCGGGTACCGACTTCCCCGCCCAGCTGCCCACCGGTTCCTCCAGCGCGTACGTCACCCCCGGCTCCGGTCAGCTCTACCGCCAGTTCCAGGGCACGGAGACGGCGGCGGGCAGCGTCTTCCTGGTGACGGACACGGGCCTGCGGTACGCCCTGCAGTCCAACAGCGACAGCGTCACCGACGACGAGGGCATCGGCTCGTCCGCCAAGCAGCGCGAGGAGGAGCTGAACGCGGCGAAGATCGCCCAGACCCGGCTCGGCTACGAGAAGGTGACGCCGTCGCCGGTCCCCGTGGCGTGGTCGACGTTCCTGCCGACGGGCCCGCGTCTGTCGGAGGCGGCGGCGCGGCAGCCGCAGGGCTCGTAGCCGCGGGGTGGAGGAGAGCGGAGGGACGGCGAAGGTGAAGGCGGAGGCGGAGGCGCTCGTGAGGGCTTACGAGAGTGCGCTGCGGATGCGGATGCGGATGCGGACCGGACGGAACGCGGGGACGCGAAAGCTCTGGAGCCGCGTGGGCCGTTCGACGGCGAGACCGGCGACCATGACCGTGGCGACCACACTGATCGCCACCGGCTCCGTACTCGCCTTCCCCGCGACCACAGCGTGGGCTGACGGCGGCCAGTGCACGTTCTCGTCGAAGCCCTACGCGGGCCGCCCCTGGGCTCTGCAACGCGTCAACCTCGACGAACTGTGGGCCCAGTCCACGGGCAAGAACGTCCAGGTGGCCGTGATCGACACCGGGGTGGATGTCAAGAACCCGCAGCTCACCAAAGCCGTGGACGCCTCCAAGGGCGCGAACTACCTCCCGGCGAAGAACTCCGAGGGCGAGAAGATCGACCGCGGCAACAACCAGGGCACCACCGACACGGTGGGCCACGGCACGCGCGTGGCCGGCATCATCGCGGCCCGACCGATGAAGGGGACCGGTTTCGTGGGCCTGGCCCCGGACGCCCGGATCATTCCCGTCAAGCAGAACAACGCCGAGGGCGACGGAACCGCCCTCACCCTGGCGTCGTCGATCCGCCACGCGGTGGAAGCGGGCGCCGACGTCATCAACATCTCCCAGGACACGGCCAACGCCGTGAAACCCGACGAGCGGCTGGAGGCGGCCGTCGACTACGCCCTCGATCGCAAGGTCGTGGTCGTCGCGTCGGCCGGCAACGACGGCCTGGGCGGCAGCCACAAGGCCACGTACCCCGCGTCGTACGAGGGAGTCCTGGCGGTGGCGGCCTCCGACCGGAACAACGAACGGGCGTCCTTCTCACAATCGGGAGACTTCGTGGGAGTCGCTGCCCCCGGTGTCGACATGATCTCCACAGTTCCCGGCGGCGGTCACTGTGCCGACAACGGTACGAGCTTCTCGGCGCCGTACGTGGCCGGTGTGGCGGCCCTCCTGAAGTCCAAGTATCCGGATTGGACGGCTCAGCAGGTCGTCGCCCAGATCGAGCAGACGGCGGAACGCTCGATCCCCGGCCACGACCCTCTGGTCGGTTGGGGAGTGATCGACCCCGTCAAGGCCCTGACGAACGTGGACCCGCAGCACCCGGTCGAGAGCCCGGAGCCCGAGGCGGGAGTGGCCAGGGGCGAGGCCCCTTCGGTCACCCCGCTGCACTTCGGTGAGTCCGCGGAGGAACGGAACACCCGCCTCGCGACGTATGTGGCCGTGGGCGGCTTGGTACTGGTGGCGGGCCTGAGCGGTACGGCGGTGGCGGTGCGGGACTCGCGGCGCGGGCAGCGACGACGGCCGGGAGACGGCGCATGGACGCGCTGACCTGACTGACCGTGCTGGGCCTGGTCCTGCCCGCCGCCCTGCTGGCCATGGCCTGCGTCAAGGCGGACCGGGTACGAGCCTGGCGCTCCCGCGTCAACCCATCGGCCGAGGAACTCCCGGACGCGGCCTTCACCGTGGCCCGCATCACCCTCGTCACGACTACGCGACCCTCGTCGAAGACAAGGTGACACAGAACGGCGGCGCAGCCGCCCCCCAGTCGGGCGTGGACGCCTATCCGGTCCCCACCAACACCGACACCGACGCGCACTTCACGGTCAAGGGGGACGGGGCGGGCACGGCGTTCTGCGTACACATCGAACGAATCCGCTCGAAGGAGGACGACTACACGCCGCCGGGTGTCGCGGGTGCGCTGGGGCCGGTGACTTATCGGGGGTATCGGCTTGATGTGGAGGGGGAGGGTGGGGAGTGCTGACAGAGCAGGGCGGTCATCTCGCCGCCAACAGGATCCAGTTGAAGCGAGCTGCGGAGGGCTGCTGCAGAAGAGGAACTGAGCGCCCCACGACACGGGTGGTCGGGAGCAGTTCGATCGGCCTTCAAGAGCGGCTGCAGTGCGGCGGACAATGAAGTGCGTTGAAATAGCCAGCGCGGAGCCCTGGTTGGGAATACGAGACTCGAATCGGCTCTCCCGGCCGTCGTCCAGCCGGTGATGATGGAGTACGTCTCCGTTGCACATGCTGGAGTCCTCAAGAACACCTGGATCACGGCGTACAGGTGCTCGGGATGATCCGATGACTTGCCAGATGCCGTGGTCTTTCCAATAGCACTAGTACCCGAATGTAGTAGCGGTTAGTGAAATCCCACAGAGGCGTCCGGGAGGCTTCCGGGGTTCTGACTGAGCGCACCTTCTCCTTGTCTATTGCGCTCCTCCTGTGCACTCGGCTGACGTCTCGACCTCGCTGGTGTAAGAGATAATCAGTCGTTTCATGGCGTCGGCATCCGTGTGTTTCGAACCCTGCGCCTGCACTGCTGTGTACAGCTCTTGCCTGTACTTGGCGTCAATGCAGTTACGGGTTTTACCGAAGGCCTCCCTTCCCGAATACTGAAACCTGCCTCCGTTTGCTGAATGTGTGGGTGTGTCAAGAGTTTTTCCGGACGCGAAGTATGCTGTTGTTCTTCCGTCTTCCAGCCAGGCTTGAGTCGTGGTCACGACGAGCACATTGTCGATGACCACCTCGCAGTCTTTGATCCCAGAGCGTGAGTCGCCCTTCACGGAAATATCTTTGCCCGCTGGGAGAAACGGCGCAAGGTCGTCGCTGTCGATTGCAGTTCCACACAGCGTGGCAGGGATCGCGTATTCGCGTTCTGGTCCATCGTTACTGCATGCTGAGAGCACGGAGACAAGGGTTGCGGCGGTAGCCACGGCGCGTAGGTGATGCGGCCATGGAGCCGTCCGTTGACTATTCATTAAGATTCCTCAGTGAGACTGGGTGCCATTAGCCGTCCGTGGTGCTTCCCGGGATTTGGCCTTCCAGGATGGCTCGCGCGTTGACATAGCCCTGACTTGCGGCCCCTCGGGCCGTCATTCCGAGATCGCCAGAGTCCAAATGATAGGTTTCCGCCGCAGCGCGTACCGCATCCTCTGTAATACTCGTGTTCTGTTTCCAGCCCTCGTTCCAGACCTGCCCACCGGTTTTCTCCGCATCTGCCTTGGCGTTTCCTTCGGCATCCTGGAAGACCGACTCCAGGATGACACTGGTCGCAGTGCCGGCAGCGCCACCTGCAAGTGCCCCGACCCAAGGAGTCGCTACGAAAGATGTGCCCACGCCGACGGCGGTGCCAACTCCGCCGGAGATCCAGTTCTTGCGCTGTGCAACGGACTGCTCATATTCCTTATCCTTGTTTGAGGCGGTGTCTCCGATCTCATCCTGAATGCCGAGCCTGAGAGTTCCGGAAATTTCTCCTGACCTTTCTGCGATTTGCCTGACGATGATTTCGTGATCATCGGAAATGCGCTGATCTGCCGGTAGATCAGGATTTAGGTGATGATCCATCAGTCGGCCCAGGTAGGCTTTCTGTCCGACCTCGACAGCGGCGTAACCCTCGGGGTTATGGCCAACCGCAAAGAGAAGCTTGCTCACATCGATGTGCTCAAGCTTGGCCTCGGAGCCGACGATCGGATATAGATTCTCGATCTCCTTCCACTTCTCTGAATCCTCGTTCTTTTCCACGCCTGACGCGGCGCGGTTGATGTCGGGTAGATACTCTGAAGTGATCTGCCCGATGCTATCGGACATGTATCCGTTGCCTGTCAGGCGCTCAGGGTCGTCACTGATCGATGCAACAAGACTTTCCATGAGATTGGTTTGAGCTGCATTGTGCGGCGGGGTGTCCAGTGTGGGCAGTTCTCCCGCCGGGTGCCCCGTGGTCGCAGCTTCCAGTGCCAATGCCAGAGTGTTCTGGCCCGTGTGGAGATCATCGCCCTTCGAGTCGACATCCTGAGGCCAGTCCCGCTCCTCGAACAGGTACTGGAAGTTGGACAGTGACACCTTGCCCTTGTAGGTGTTGGCGTCGTCCGAGTCCCGTTCGAAGGGGTTGTCCGGATCGTCCTTCGAGACGTACTGCTGATTGAAGAAATCGGTAGCCGCGTCGGGGCTGTTGGACAACCCCTTCAAGTAACCCGTGAGTGGGTCGGAGCCGCTGTCCTCTCCGATCCGGTTCAGCCAGGGGCTGCCGCCCATGTGCCGCCAAGCCCCGTTGCCGTGCTCGCCGTTGCCGGTGAGCTTGCGTTCGGTGTCCATGAGCTTGGTGCCGTAGTCGTGCAGGAACCGGTCGTCGTAGTTGCCGGTGCGCATCAGGTTGCTCATGACCTGGAAGCCCATCGGCCCGCCGTTGTTGCCGTAGATCGGCTTGTCGCCGATGTCGATCATCTGGCGTTTCCACTCGGTCATGGCGACGGAGTCACTTTGAGAGGCATGGGCCAGTGTCAGGCCGAGGTTGCGCTGGAGGTCGTCGAACTGGTCGAGGCGCTTGTGCCCCAGTTCGTAGTTGCCTCTGTTGGCATCGGTGACACCCGTCCAGAACTCAAGGGTCTTCTTCGGGCCGAGAGTCGTCGCGAACGTCTCGCCGAAGAGGCCATCGTTCGCGTACTTCTTGAGCCCGTCGTTGAGCGTGTCGAAGTCCTTGACCGTCAGATCGTCGGGGTCCTTCTTCGCGAGCCTGGCCAGATCCTTGGCCGCCTTGACGGCCGCGGCCGCAGAATCCCGGTCGGAGTAGTTGGCGTCCGAGAAGCCCAGCTGGGTCTGGTCGGCGATGGCTTTCAGGACGGTACTGGCCGAGTCGTCGCTCTGGGTGGCCTTGTCCAGAATCCCCTGGACCTCGTCGCGAAGCGCTGTGATGTCCCCTTGGTTGTCCGAGTCGGCCTTGGCCCGGCCTTCCGGGGGAACGTCCGAGGTGACGGTGAACCCGCCCTCGTATCCGATGACCTTCAGATTCCTCTTCCGGCCGCGGTCGATGGCCCCGGTCAGCTGCTGGTGATACCTCTTCAGCTCGCCCCGGGTGTCGCTGAGGATGCTGTGAATGGTCTTGGCCTGGGTGTGGGCATCGGCGAACTCGCCCGCCGTCTTGCCGATGAACTCCTTGGACACCTGAGCGTTCATTCCGGCCCAGTTGGCCTTGTTGGCGGCCTGGTGCAGCCCGTCCTCGGCGTCTTTCTTCAGGTCATCGAGTCGATCGACGAGCGTCGACCAGTCGGTGACGGCGTCATCGAGCAGGGTGAAACTTGCGTGAAGGAGAGTGTCGAGCTGCATGGGGTTTCGTCCTCGGAGCAAGGGGAGCAGGGGCCGGGTGATGTGCGGCGCGGATGTCGGTACCGGGCGGTCTGGCGCAACGACGCCGCTCTCGGAACCGAGCCACCGCTACTCCTTCTTCTCGCTCTCGGCCGGGTAGTAGGCCGGGTTCTTGGCGCCAGGCTTCCCGACCCGTTCGTCGAAACCGGCGTCCAGCGCGTCGATACTGCTCATCTGCCGCTGGATGAAGCCTTCGCCCCCGCTGTGCAGCTTCGTGGTGACGTGCATGTGGTTCGAGATGTGCGCGACGGCGTCCATCAGGGACTTGAGCTGTTCTTCCCATCGCGTCGACACGTGTTGGAGGCCGGCGCCCAGGGCGAAGCCCTGCCTCGACAGGTCGCCGGCCGCCGAGTCACTGCTGGGGACGGCGACGCGGGCCTTGTCCCACAGATCGTTGTAGAGGGTGTGCGCGATCTTGCCGATCTTGCTCAGATCGGTCTGACTGGCCTTGAGGACGCCGTACTTCTCCGGAAGCGCGGAAGAGGCGCCACCACCCTCGACCTGGTTCAACCGCATGTGGGTCGACTGCCGCTCGGCCGCCTCCGCCTTGAGCTGCTCCCACTCTTCCCATGCCATGGGCAGAACCTTCCCCCGTGTGCTCGGTCGGCCGTTCTCGCGATCACCGCGTCGGACAGACGCTGTCGCCGATGGTGTGGCGATCAATCAAGTTAGCAACCCGGCCCAAGGAGCAGTCAGGGCAAGCCCGCTGTGCGCGGATTGTCGGCCGTGAAGGTTCGCAGGAGATGCGAAGAAGATCGCAGGCAGCGTGACGCCGTGACCGCGACGGCGCTGAATCATGAGGTAGGGCCAGGCAGGCCCTGCGCGCGGCCAGCCGTGCGCATCCCGTTCGCAGTGAACAGGCAAGACGGGCGAACTGTGACAGCTGATCGGTCTCGTAACCGAGCTGCCGCACATTGCTGTTGGCCCCGTTCCACGGGTTGACTACAGTGGTGAAAGCGTCGTGGGACGTGGATCGCTTTGCGATCGTACGGTGAGCGGTCGGCCAGGTCTCGGTCATGTCGGGGGCGATGGTTCTACGGGGAAACGGGGAGGAGCGTCGTGCTTCCGGCTGAGGTGACTGGGGGTGTGTCGGCGGCAAGGGCGGCGAACCTGGAGGCCAGTGGTGAGGCTCTGGACAAGTTCGTGAAGCGGGTGGACGCGGTTCTCCGCGACCTTGAGACGTCGGCGGGCAACCCGACGAAAGTGGGCGCCCAGACGATCAGGTCCACGTCGCTGAGTGCCGGGGCGGACGGCATCTTCCCCGAGGCCGATGGCCTGTACACGCAGTACAACCGGGTCCATCAAGAGCTGACGTCTCTGTCCAAGACCTTGCATCTGCAGATCGAGGCGACCGCCATCGCGGTTCAGGGTGCGCATCGGGGGTTCGACAATCTCGAAGAGGAGCTGCGTCAGCGGTTCTACGCCATCCAGGGAGAGGTCAGGGAGATCCAGGATGGCAAGCAGCGTGCCAGCGACGGTCGCAGCGGCATGAAGGCGTGACGATGACTGATAAACAGCACGAGGCGGACTTCGGCCGCGTTGAGGGGCAGAACGGCGTCACGGATATCGTCCGTGGGTTTGAGAGCCGTCCGCAAGGTGGGCTGCTCCACCGCATGATGCGCTCGGCCTTCGTGGATACTTCGTTCGGGCGCACTATCGCGGATCGGACAGACTTCGAGAAGCGTGACTTCGACCTCAATCAGCTGATTGACCTCGTTGAGCGGACGAACCCCGAGGATCTGGAATCCTCGGGCAAGGCCTTGTGGGATGCGCGTGATGCCATCAGGGCAGCAGCCGACGAACTCGAAGGCCACATCGACAATGTCCACTGGGTCGGAGAGTCGGGTGACGCCTTCCGTAAATGGGGTAGTTCGCTCGTCACCAACACGCATCACCTGAGTGACTTCGCCGGGTCGGCGGGGGATCAGATCACCGCTGCCGCCGTGGGCCTCGCGTCTGTGCGCGGCGCCATGCCGTCCCGAGACCCGGAAGCGAGCCGGAAGCGGCCTGAGCACTTCACGGACGCGGAGAAAACCGCGGACAAGGGCGAGTACGAGGCTGCCGTACGGGTGGAGAAGGATCGCCAAGAGGCGATCAACCAGATGAACCGGTTGGCGTCGTACTACGCGGTCTCCGAAGAGGTGCTGGCGTCCCTGCCCGCCAAGGACAAGACGCCTGAGTTCACGACCATGCCTGACGTGGGGGTTCCGCGGCCTGTGAACGAGTATCGCCCCGGAGGATCTGCCTCGGGCGGGACTGGAGAATTCGGAACGACAACTGTCGTGAGTCATCCCGCTGCCGTGACGGATGACGCCACCAGGCACGGCCCGAGTGACCATCCGGGGTCCGCAAAAAACATCACGGGCAAGACCACGTACCCGGATGAGCCTGTGAATACCCATATCGACAGCGTCGGCACGTTGCCACCGTCCACGGCTCCGCCCGTGACCGGTCATACGCCGTCGGCGTTGGGTACTCCTGTTCCAGGTGGTGGGCAGTCGAGCATGTTCGAGGGCGGTCTCGGGACACCGGTCGCCAACGGCACGTCAGGTCGGAACTCGGGCGGAGCAGGTGGTCTTCGTACCCCTGCGTCGGCTCAAGGGCGTACTGGTACGCCCGGGGCGCCCACTTCGGTTCCTGGGCGTTCCACGGGACAAGCGCCCATGAACCAGATGGGACGTGCCACGTCGACCGGGCAGCCCACGACCAGAGGCATGGATTCCGGATCGCAGTCGTCCCAGGTGGGCCGTGCGGTCACCGGGGGCACGCCGCGAGCCGGCGGTACGGTGGCTCACCGGGCGAACGGCGGTCCTGTGACCGGAGCGGGTCGGGCCAACGGAGTTGTCGGTGGACAGCCCATGGCTGCCGGCGGCGCTTCCGCGAAGGGTGGGGCGAGGATTCCTCGCGGCACAGTCGTAGGTGGCGAGGGGGCAGCCACTTCACGGCCCACTAGTGGTCGACCGGGTCAGCGTGGGGTTTTCGGAGCACCCGAGTCCACCGCGAGGCCGAGTTCACGCGTGACGCCTTCTCGTAGCGGTACGGGGACATCCGAGGCTGTCACGGGTAGGCCGGCGGCACGCAACTCCGTTACGGGAGCCGAGCGCAATGGTCTGACCCGTGGCGGTGCGGGTCTCGTGCGCGGCCCTGGTCGAGGGACGCCCGGTGACGACGGGAATGCTCAGGAATCGCCGCGCCTCGATCAGCGGGTCGATGAAGAAGAGAATCCCCTGCCCAACAGGCCGCGGCGCGATGTGCCGCCGGTCGTCAACTGAGCGCGAGCGAGGACACGGAACACGATGAGGTCAGCGACCAGCCGACGAGCCGAGCAGGCCATGTTCCACGGATCGCGCAGCGGTAGTCGAGTGCGGGCTGTGGGCGCGGTCATCGGCGCCCTGGCGGCCGTGAGTACGGGATTCGCCCCGAATGCTGCTGCGGACGACGCCCAGTCCAAGCAGTGGTACCTGGAACCGATGCAGGCCGAGCAGATGTGGAAGATCAGCACGGGGAAGGGCGTCAAGGTCGCGCTCATTGACAGCGGGGTGAGCGCGGATACCCCGTCCCTGAAGGGGCAGGTCCTGGCCGACGAGGTTCCCGAACCGGTCGCGTACCGAGCCACGGACGACGCCACCGGCCATGGAACGACCATGGCTGAATTGATCGCGGGTACGGGAGCGGGAGGAGGCCTGCAGGGGTTGGCCCCGGGGGCGAAGATCGTCCCGTATCGCATCGAGCTTGAGGAAATGAAGGGCGAGGCGGAGGAACTGGAGAAAACGCCCGACACCACAGCCGCGATCAGGGCGGCAGCCGACACTGACGCGCAGATCATCAGCATGTCGTTCGGAGCGGAGGGACCCAGCTCCAAGGAAGAGTCGGCTATCGAGTACGCCGCTTCCAAAGGCAAGTTGCTCATTGCGGCAGTTGGTAACGGGGGCAGCGACAAGGGCAGGATCGGTTATCCAGCCGCGTATCCCTATGTAATTGGCGTGTCGGCGGTAGATGAATCCGGAACAGTGTCGGAGTTCGCTTCGTCCGGGAACTATGTGGATCTTGTGGCGCCAGGGGAGGGTTTCCCCGGGTGGTGCGACGGGAACCTCCGCTCGTACTGCGATGACGACCAAGGCACGAGTGCCGCGGCTGCCATCGCCTCAGCCTCCGCCGCCCTGATCTGGTCCGCTCGCCCGGACTGGTCGGTGAACCAGGTCACCCGTTCCTTGATCGACACGGCCAGCCGTACGTGGCCGAAGGATGAGCCGAGCAAGTACGCGGGTTATGGGCTCGTCCGTCCTCGGATTGTTCTCGAAGACCCCGATTACAACGCCGGCCCCGCCAACGTAGACCCCCTCGAACAGGACAACGGCGGAGACCTCCTGGCCAACTCGGCATCTTCGCCCTCGCCTTCCCCCTCTCCATCAACCGCGTCGCAAGCTCCCGAAAAGGGTTCCAACGGCGGTACCTCGGCGGCGGGATCGGTCGCGGAATCGCCCGATGACAGCAACATCCTGTGGATCGCGCTCGGCTCGGCCGCCGCGGCTGTCGTGCTCGGCGGTGTCGGCGTGGCTGTCATGCGGGCGCGGCGCGCCAGGTGACCTCGGGCGCGAGCCGTTGGACCAGAAACACGTAACAGGAAGGACGCCTGACCATGGTCAGTAAGCAGAAGCTCGAAAACGATGCAGTAATTCTGCTCCAGAAGCAGATGCTAGAGAAGTACGAGAACGTCAAGTCACGCGTGCACAGGCTGCAGGGAATTATCGACAGCCTGGAAACCGGTCAGTGGGACGGAATCGGCCGAGCCGCGTTCGACAAGAAGCAGTTCGAGATCAACGAGTCGCTGCGGAACATGGGCAACATCCTCGCTGATGTCATCGACGCGATGACCTCGGCGCGCAACATCATCGACAGCAAGGAAGACGAGGTGCGTGCGGCGGTCAACAGGATTGACCTCCAGGACGGCGCTCCCACGGTCTCCCCGCTGAGCTCCTACTGAGTCGAGCCGCATCAAGGACCAAAGCCGGACACCGGCACTCATCAGGCACGCATCAGCGAGACGAGGTAGGCAGGCATGGGCAACAACACCGACGGGCTTTCCGTCACTTATGACGCGCTCGACATCACGGCGACCAAGATTGCCAACGAGGCCAGGGACCTTGAGCAGGACCTGCGGGAGTTGAAGAGGCTCGTCGAGAACAGCGTGCAGTACTGGGAGGGTGAGGCCCAGGACACGTTCAAGGGCAAGCTGGAGAGGTGGGACAAGGAAGCCAGCGACATCCACACCGCACTCACGGGTATCGGCCACGTCGTGGCCACGGCCGGTGGTACCTACATGGAAGGTGACAAGAAGGGCGCCAGTTACCTTCAGTAGGCCGACACTTGTCGGGCAGTTGCGGGGTGGGCGCGCGCGGGAGGCGCCCACCCCGTGGTTTTGGGGCCTCCCTGCACATCAGCTGACCGTCAGCCAACCGTTCGTCGACGGCCGGCCACCCGTCACGCCTCCCCGCCCTCCACCAACCCCACCTGAACCAACGGCTTCCCCCGCTTCCGCGAAACGAACACGCCCCGCCCCGCCGGCATCGGCCGCGGTCGGACACCGCCCAGCAGATCCCCCTCACCCTGGTCGCCCGCGAGGACGACGCCCTGTGCGCCGAGTTCCTTGATGCGCTGGGTGAACGCCTCGTAGCCGGCGCGTCCGGCGCCCGCCGTGGAGCGGGCGATGATGAAGCGGACGCCGACGTCACGGGCGAACGGGAGCATGTCCGTGAGCCCCGACAGCGGGTTGCCGCTCGACGTGGACACCAGGTCGTAGTCGTCGATGATCACGAACACCGTGGGTCCACGCCACCAGCTGCGGTCGCGCAGTTGCTCCGGCGTGACGTCCGCCGTGGGCGTGCGGCGTTGCATGAGGTCGGCCAGCGCGTCCATGTGATGCTGCATCTGGTTCGACATGGGGATGTACTCGGCCAGATGCGAAGGCGGGGTGACACCCAGCAACGCGCGGCGGTTGTCGACCACGAAGAGCTTGCAGCTGTTGCCGTCGTAGCGTTCGGTGAGGCGCTTGATGAGCAGCTTCAGCAGGTTCGACTTACCGGACTCGCTCTCGCCGAAGATGAGGAAGAACGGGTCCTGGTCGAAGTCCACGAAGACCGGTTCGAGGCTGTCCTCGTCGAGGGCGAAGGAGACGCCACGGTTCGGGAAGCGGTTGCCCGGTGGCAGCTGCGCTGCCGGGAACTCCCGCGGCAGCAGACGTACTTCGGGAGCGCCGGCCTGTTGCCAGTGCCGGCCGACCTCGGCCGCGAGGCCCGCCGTCGCCTCCGCCAGGTCCGTGTCGGAGGACAGGCCGTCGATCCGCGGGACCGCTGCCATGAAGTGCTGCTTCTGCGGTGTCTGACCGCGGCCGGGAACACCGGTGGGCACGTTCGCCGCCACCTTGCGGTCGAACTCGGAGTCCATCGGGTCGCCGAGCCGCAGCTCCAGGCGGTTCATCAGGTGGTCCTTGAGGTTCGACCGGACCTCCATGGAGCGCGAGGCGGTGAGGACCAGATGGATTCCGTAACCGAGGCCGCGCGCCGCGATGTCCAGGATCACCGGATCCAACGCCTCGTAGTCCGTACGGAAGTTGCCCCAGCCGTCGATGGCGAGGAACACGTCGCCCCAGGGCTGGTCGGTCACCGAGATGTCGCCCCGCGCGCGGCGCGCACGGAACTCGGCGATCGAGGGAATGCCCGCGGCACGGAAGTACTCCTCGCGGCGCGTCAGGATGCCGTACACCTCGGCTACCGTACGACGGACCTTCTCGGGGTCCAGGCGTGAGGCCACGCCGCCCACGTGCGGCAGCCCGGCCACGGCCGACAGACCGCCACCACCGAAGTCGAGCCCGTAGAACTGCACTTCGTACGGGGTGTGCGTGAGCGCGAACGACGCGATGAGCGAACGCAGCAGCGTCGACTTGCCGGACTGTGGGCCGCCCAGGATCTGCATGTGGCCGGCCGCGCCGCCGAAGTCGGTCCACAGCGGTTCGCGCCGCTGCTCGAACGGCTTGTCGACGAGGCCGACCGGGACGACGAGCCGCCCCGCGCCCTCGTAGCCGGGCTGCGTCATCCCGCGGCCCGGCACCGGAGCCAGCCCGGGCAGCAGCGCGTCGAGCGACGGCGGGCTGTCCAGCGGGGGCAGCCACACCTGGTGCGCGGCCGGACCCTGGGCCTCCAGACGCCGGACGATCACGTCCAGCACGGTGTCGGCGAGCGCGTCGTCCTGCTGCTCGTCGGGCTCTTCCCGGCGCTGCTGCGGCACCGGCGCGTACTGCACCGGTACCTCGGCCGCGGTGAACAGCACGGGCCGTCGGTCGACCGGCAGCGGTCCGCCGGGCACGACGGCCTGCTCGGAACCCGTGCGGTACACCCCGGAGACGTACGCCGCCTTGAAGCGCACCATCTCCTCCGTGCCGAACTTCAGGATGCCGGAGCCCGGCACGTTCGGCAGCTCGTACGCGTCCGGGACGCCGATCGCGGCGCGTGACTCGGCCGCCGAGAACGTCCGCAGACCGATCCGGTACGACAGATAGGTCTCCAGCCCCCGCAGTCGGCCCTCCTCCAGACGCTGCGAGGCGAGCAGCAGGTGCACGCCCAGCGAACGGCCGATACGGCCGATCTGCACGAACATCTCGATGAAGTCCGGCTTCGCGGTGAGCAGTTCGCTGAACTCGTCGATCACCAGGACGAGTGACGGAATGGGCTGGAGCGGGGCACCGGCCGCGCGGGCCTTCTCGTAGTCGTGGATGTTGGCGTAGTTGCCGGCATCGCGGAGCAACTCCTGGCGGCGGTTCAGCTCACCGCGGATCGAATCGCCCATGCGGTCGACGAGGGTCAGGTCGTCCGCGAGGTTGGTGATCACGGCCGCCACATGGGGCATCTGGGCCATGCCGGCGAAGGTCGCACCACCCTTGAAGTCCGCCAGGACGAAGTTCAGCGTCTCGGAGGAGTGGGTCACGGCCAGCCCCAGCACCAGCGTGCGCAGCAGCTCCGACTTTCCGGAGCCGGTCGCGCCGACGCAGAGGCCGTGCGGGCCCATGCCCTCCTGCGCGGCCTCCTTGAGGTCGAGCATCACGGCCCGGCCGTCCTCGCCGAGGCCGATCGGCACCCGCAGCCGCTCGGACTGCGAACGCGGACGCCAGGTGCGCCGCGGATCGACCGAGGCCGCGTCGCCCAGGTTCAGCAGCTCCGTGAAATCCAGGTTGGCCAGCAGCGGTTCGCCGTCGTCACCGCCCGATGCCATGCGCAGCGGCGCCAGTTGCCGGGCGAGAGCCTCGGCGGCCTCGTACGACAGGACGTCCGGCGTGCCCTCGTAGACCATGCCGTGCGCCGACTCCAGGCGCAGTTCCTTGGGCTGCACGACGATCGAGAGGTCACCGCGTCCGAAGCTGAGGTCTCCGGGGACGATCTCGACGACCGTCACGCCCTGCAGGCCCTCGGGGCCGGCCAGCAGGGAAGCGGGCGGCAGCGAGACACCGTCGAGCACGACGACCAGGTGCGGCTGTTCGGGGACCGGGGGAGCGGCGGGGTGGAAACGGGGGCGGCCCTGGAGGACGTCCGCCAGCCGGTCCTCCAGCTCCAGCGGATCGGTCGCGATCAGGCGCATGCTGCCCGCGCCGTCCGCGACACCCCGTGTCTGCGTGTGCGGCAGCCACTTCGCCCATTCCCATTCGGGTGCCGTCTCCCGCCCGGTGGCGATCGCGATGACCATGTCCTCGGAGGAGTGCAGCGACGCGAGGCAGGCCGTGACCGCTCGGGCGGTTCCGCGTACGGTGCCGGGCTCGCCGCTGATCGTCACGTGGTAGAAGGCGCGCAGCGAGACCGCCATCGGCAGGTCCTCGAGGGTGCTGTGCGTGGCCAGGAAACGCTGCATGGCCCCGGCGGCCAGCGGTTCCAACTCGTCCACCGGAGCGGTCTGCGGTGAGATCAGGGGAGTGGCCAGGGCCTGCGGCCCGAGACCCACACGTACCTGTCCGAAGTCCTCGTCACCGGTGCGGCGCTCCCACACCCGGCTGCCCTCGGCGACCAGCGCCCACAGTTGCTCCGGCGAAGGATGCAGGTAGTACTGGGCGTCGCGCTGGGCCCTCGCGGTGGCCAGGGCGTGGTGCCGGGTCTGTGACAGATAGCGCAGATAGTCCCGTCGGATGTCCGCCAGTTGCCCCTGATTGCCGCGGCGGTAGCGGACGAGCATCGCGACGCCCATGGCGATCGTGGAGGCGATCATCACCATGCCCATGATCTTCATGAAGGGCTGGGCCTGCGGGTTGAAGAAGAACACCACGGAACCGCCCATGCCGAGCATGGGCAACAGCTGCATGAGAGCGCCTTCCTGCTGCCCACGCGGAAGCTCCGGCGGAGGCTGCAGCACCACCTCGTCCGTGGGCACTTCCTTCGGCAGCGCCCGCGGCGGGCGCTTGACGACGATGTGGCTCACTACGCACCAATTCCCTTGCCGGACCGAGTCGTTTCGTCCGCAGCCCCGTGTCCGGCGGACGTCGATCGCGAAGGGCGATCCTACTGACAACCGCTGACATCGACGGGCGGTAGGGTGCCCGTGAGGGGCGTGAGCAGTTGCGAATCGTTCCGGGAGAACCAGGCAATTCGTTCTGGGAAAACCGGGCAATCCGCAACGCTCGGAACCAAGCGCCGCCCCGCGACACCCGGGCGGGACGGCATCGTTGCCCGGTTGCACGCGCGGCGCGGCGCAACCTACACAGGATCTTTGCGGACGGGCGGGCGGTTGCGCGGCGGCGTGGCCGACCGCCCGACCACTGACGAGGGGGAACAGCAGGTGAGCATGACGGCCTCCGCGCCGGTCGGCGCGACCGGCGGACCGGGTACCGGAGCCCCTTCCGGGGCAGGCATGGGCTTCGGCTACTGCCGGGTCACCATCGTGGCACCCGACAGTCGTATCGACGTGGCGCTGCCCGACGACGTACCGGTCGCCGACCTGTACCCGGAGATCCTGAGGCTGTCCCAGCAGAACCCCGACGAGGGGGCTCCCGTCGGCTACCACCTCGTACTCCGCGACGGCACCGTCCTCGACGGCGCGCGGTCGTTCGCCGCGCAGCGCATCCTCGACGGAGAACTGCTCACGCTGCGACCGTTCGCCGATTCGCTGCCGCCGGCCGTCGTCGACGATGTCTCCGAGGCGGTAGCCGCCGCGGTCACCCGCGACCGCACCCTGTGGAACGGTGAACTCACCCGGGCCGCCGGCCTCATCGCGGGCGGTGTCCTGCCGGCGCTGCTGGCGTTCGTGGCCTGGGGTTCCGAGCTCCGTCACGACATGTACAGCCTCCAAGGCGTGATCGCCGGCGTCTTCGGGCTCCTGCTGCTCACCGTCGCCTGCGTGCGCGCACGGGTGTACGGCGATCGCGGCTCCGCCATCGCTCTGGGCCTGGGCTCCCTCCCGAACATGGCCGTGGCCGGCTCAGGACTGCTGCCTCTCTCCGAGGGGCAGGGCGTCGGCCGGTTGCAGTTCCTGCTCGCCTGCACCGCGGTGCTGCTCGCCGCCGTCGTCCTCACCCTGGTGTCGCCCGGCGGCGACGGCCCCTTCGTCGCCTTCGTCTTCGCCTCCGCCATCGGCCTGATCACCACCTTCATCGCCATCCTCACGGATCTGCGCCCCATGGAGACCGCCGCCGTCTGCGCCCCGCTCGCCGTCGTCGCGCTCGCCTTCCTGCCCGGTCTGTCCATGCGCTTCGCACGGCTGCCGATCGGTTTCGAACCGCCCAATCCGTCCTGGGGCGGCTACGACGCGGGCGAGCCGGTCCCCCAGGAGCCCATCGACGTGGAGCGCATCGCGGCCCAGACCCGCCGCGGCCACGAGCTCCTCGTCGGCCTCGTCGGAGGCTGCGCGCTCGTCTCCGTGGGCGCCTCGATCGTCCTGGGCTTCTCCGGGAACATGTGGGCGGAGCTTCTGGCACTGGCCACGGGTGTGGCGATGCTGATGCGCGCTCATCTCTTCCGCTACACCGCGCAGGTGGGCGCCACCCTGGCGGCCGGCCTCATGGTCCTGGTCTTCCTCGGACTCGGGCTCGTACTGAACCCGCCGCGGGACTATGTGCGCGACGCCCTCCTCGGCGACACCACCGCCCTCGACATCCGCAGCGTCTGGCTCGCCGCGGCCATCGCGGCGGCCGCCGTCCTGGTCACCGCGATCGGTCTCATCACCCCGCAGCGCGGTGTGACCCCGTTCTGGGGACGCTTCCTGGAGATCGCCGAGACCTTCGTCCTGCTCACCCTGATCCCGCTCGCTCTGGCCGTCTTCGACGTGTACGCCCAGGTCCGGGGCATGACCGGCTAGCGGGGGGCCTGACCCGGATACGGCGTCAGGCGCTCGGCGCGTCGTGCAAACCCATGGGGCAGGGAGCCGATACCTGGTTCCCTGCCCCATGGGTACTGCCCGGTCCATTGCCGCCCGGGCTACGCGTCGAGCCCTCCGTTGTGCGGAGCCGGTTCCAGATCGAACTCCCCGTCCCGCGCCCCCAGTACGAATGCCCGCCACTCCGCCTCCGTGTACCGCAGCACGGTGTCGGGGTCGAGTGACGAACGCATGGCCACGGCGCCCTCCTGGAGGTAGGCGATCTCCACCCGCTCCTCGTGCTCCTCGGTGCCGGGCGCGCTGTGCCACTCGACGCCCGAGATGTCGAGCGCGTAGAGCTCGTCCTTCTCCCGCTCCTTGCGTGCCCTGAGTTCTTCGTCCTCGGCCTCGGCCATGACGGCTCCGATCCTTCCTCTGCGCCAACGCACTGTGTGGTCACCCTACTTGCTGCCGTTCTCGCTGCTCAGGGGTTCGCCCGGGTACGACCGTAACGAGGGGTGTCGGCTTCGTTACAGGCACGGGCACCCCTCACCAAAGCTCCACGCCCGCCGCCGCCCCCGTACGAAGAGCCGTATGGTCCTTGATCGTCCCTCGTACCCACGCCCGGCCGACAGCGTCCCCGACACGCAGGAAGGCCACGGCCGGTGAGCGACCCGTCAAGACCGTGGGCAGGAACATCCAGTCCGTCGGCACCTGGGCGACGGAGAGGGTCTTCGCGAAGGGCATCGGAGACCAGGAACAGGGGGTGCCCACGGCGACGAGAGCGAGGAGCTGCAGGCTCGACTTCCCCGCCCCCTGTGTGCGGTGACGCGCCACGTCAGCGTGGCCGGCTGGACGGCCGTCGCCTACCCCGGCAAGAGCCCCCATCCGGACGAGGGCCCCACCGCCGCGGGCATGAGCCTGCCGTGCCACCGCCGGTTACGGGAGCGTCGTCCTCGACGGCGCTGACCGACCCCGGTCAGCCGCGTCCCCCCAGCCTGATACCCTGGCCGATGGCCGCTCGCGTGCGCACCCCTCACCTGGGGGAGCCCCCGACGGACCCCGTCACCCGAGTCACAGAAGCCCCCCTGAGAAGCAGACCAGGGGCACTCGGTGGCATCAATGAGACTCAAGAGGAGTATCGCGTGTCGCTCGACGCCGCTACGAAGAAGCAGATCATCAGCGAGTTCGGTACCAAGGAGGGCGACACCGGCTCCCCCGAGGTCCAGGTCGCGATGCTCTCCCGCCGGATCTCGGACCTGACCGAGCACCTCAAGACCCACAAGCACGACCACCACTCCCGCCGTGGTCTGCTGATCCTGGTCGGTCAGCGTCGCCGTCTGCTGCAGTACCTGGCCAAGAAGGACATCCAGCGCTTCCGTGCGCTGGTCGACCGCCTCGGCATCCGTCGCGGTGCGGCGGGCGCCAAGTAAGACGCCGTGAAGGGGAGCGGTTCCCGGGAGAATGGGGACCGCTCCTTTTGCTGTACGCATCCTTTTGCGTACACACCCCGCGGCACCCGCCGCATCACGCGGCACCCGCCACACACGAGGCACCCGCCGCACCCCGCGGCACCCGCCCCACCCGCCGCGACTCACGTGACCCCGCCGCAAGCCGGAACAACCGGAACACCGGATCCGGAACGTCGGAAAGGGGGCGCGCGGCCCCGCCGCACGCGGGACGTACGTGCGGAAACGTGCGGAGTGTCACCGCCCCTTTGTAGTGTGGTAGCACAACGCAATACGCACGACACAGCGTAAGGGCGCCCGGCACGGGCGACCGCACGCACACCGAACGAGGAGAAGCGCACCTCGCCGCCGCCGGTCCTCGGTAGTGGCCCCCGGGAGATTGCGACCCCGAGGGCTTCGATCGAAGACCGGCCCGCACCAGACGGCGCGCTTCTCCGCCACCGTCCCCCTGCCACACGGGCGGGACCAGGGACGAAGACGAGGAGAATTTGCTAGTGGAGAACGAGACCCACTACGCCGAGGCCGTCATCGACAACGGCTCCTTCGGCACCCGCACCATCCGTTTCGAGACGGGCCGTCTGGCCCGCCAGGCCGCCGGCTCCGCCGTCGCCTACCTGGACGACGACACCATGGTGCTGTCGGCCACCACCGCCTCCAAGAACCCCAAGGACCAGCTCGACTTCTTCCCCCTCACGGTGGACGTCGAGGAGCGGATGTACGCCGCCGGCAAGATCCCCGGCAGCTTCTTCCGCCGTGAGGGCCGTCCCTCCGAGGACGCCATCCTCACCTGCCGGCTGATCGACCGCCCGCTGCGCCCGTCCTTCAAGAAGGGCCTGCGCAACGAGATCCAGGTCGTCGCCACGATCATGGCGCTCAACCCCGACCACCTGTACGACGTCGTCGCGATCAACGCCGCGTCCGCGTCCACGCAGCTGGCCGGTCTGCCCTTCTCCGGTCCGATCGGCGGCGTCCGCGTCGCGCTGATCAACAACCAGTGGGTGGCCTTCCCGACGCACACCGAGCTCGAGGACGCCGTCTTCGACATGGTCGTCGCGGGCCGCGTCCTGGAGGACGGCGACGTCGCGATCATGATGGTCGAGGCCGAGGCCACCGAGAAGACGATCCAGCTGGTCCAGGGCGGCGCCGAGGCGCCGACCGAGGAGGTCGTCGCCGCCGGTCTGGACGCCGCGAAGCCCTTCATCAAGGTGCTCTGCAAGGCCCAGGCCGACCTCGCGTCGAAGGCCGCCAAGCCCACCGGCGAGTTCCCGGTCTTCCTCGACTACCAGGACGACGTCCTGGAGGCGCTCACCGCCGCGGTCAAGGACGAGCTGACGCAGGCCCTCACCATCGCGGGCAAGCAGGAGCGCGAGGCCGAGCTGGACCGCGTCAAGGGTCTGGCCGCCGAGAAGCTGCTCCCGCAGTTCGAGGGTCGCGAGAAGGAGATCTCCGCCGCGTACCGCTCGCTGACCAAGTCCCTGGTCCGTGAGCGCGTCATCAAGGACAAGGTCCGCATCGACGGCCGCGGCGTCACGGACATCCGTACGCTGGCCGCCGAGGTCGAGGCCATCCCGCGCGTGCACGGCTCGGCGCTGTTCGAGCGTGGCGAGACCCAGATCCTGGGCGTCACCACCCTCAACATGCTCCGCATGGAGCAGCAGCTCGACACCCTCTCGCCGGTGACCCGCAAGCGCTACATGCACAACTACAACTTCCCGCCGTACTCCGTCGGCGAGACCGGCCGCGTCGGCTCCCCGAAGCGCCGCGAGATCGGCCACGGCGCGCTCGCCGAGCGCGCCATCGTGCCGGTCCTGCCGACGCGCGAGGAGTTCCCCTACGCGATCCGTCAGGTGTCCGAGGCCCTCGGCTCCAACGGCTCGACGTCCATGGGTTCCGTGTGCGCCAGCACCATGTCGCTCCTCAACGCCGGTGTGCCGCTCAAGGCCCCCGTCGCCGGTATCGCCATGGGCCTGATCTCCCAGGAGATCAACGGCGAGACGCACTACGTCGCCCTCACCGACATCCTCGGTGCGGAGGACGCCTTCGGCGACATGGACTTCAAGGTCGCCGGCACCAAGGAGTTCGTGACCGCCCTCCAGCTCGACACCAAGCTGGACGGCATCCCGGCCTCCGTCCTGGCCGCGGCCCTCAAGCAGGCCCGTGACGCCCGCCTCCACATCCTCGACGTGATGATGGAAGCGATCGACACGCCGGACGAGATGTCCCCCAACGCCCCGCGGATCATCACCGTCAAGATCCCCGTGGACAAGATCGGCGAGGTCATCGGCCCGAAGGGCAAGATGATCAACCAGATCCAGGAGGACACCGGCGCCGAGATCACGATCGAGGACGACGGCACCATCTACATCGGTGCCCAGGTCGGCTCGCAGGCCGAGGCCGCCCGCGCCACGATCAACGGCATCGCCAACCCGACCATGCCGGAGGTCGGCGAGCGCTACCTGGGTACGGTCGTCAAGACCACCACCTTCGGCGCGTTCGTGTCGCTGCTCCCGGGCAAGGACGGACTGCTGCACATCTCGCAGATCCGCAAGCTGGCCGGCGGCAAGCGCGTGGAGAACGTCGAGGACGTCGTCGGCGTGGGCTCCAAGGTCCAGGTCGAGATCGCCGAGATCGACTCCCGCGGCAAGCTCTCCCTCATCCCCGTGATCGAGGGCGAAGAAGGCTCCGAGGACAAGAAGGACGACGGCGACAAGTGACGTCCCGTAGCTCCAAGGCGACGGCCCGCACCTCCACGGAGGCGCGGGCCGTCGCCCGTACCCAAACCCTGATCAAGGGCATGAACGGCATCGGTACGGTCCGCAAGACCACCCTCCCGGGCGGCCTGCGTATCGTCACCGAGACCCTGCCGTCCGTGCGCTCCGCCACCTTCGGCATCTGGGCGCACGTCGGCTCCCGCGACGAGACGCCCGCGCTGAACGGCGCCACCCACTACCTGGAGCACCTGCTCTTCAAGGGCACCACGCGCCGTAGCGCGCTGGACATCTCCTCCGCGATCGACGCGGTCGGCGGCGAGATGAACGCGTTCACGGCGAAGGAGTACACGTGCTACTACGCACGCGTGCTCGACACCGACCTGCCGCTCGCCATCGACACGGTCTGCGACATGCTCACCGGCTCGCTCATCCGCGAGGAGGACGTCGACGTCGAGCGCGGCGCCATCCTCGAAGAGATCGCGATGACCGAGGACGACCCGGGCGACTGCGTGCACGACCTCTTCGCGCACACCATGTTCGGCGACACCCCCCTCGGCCGCCCGGTCCTCGGCACGGTCGACACGGTCAACGCCCTCTCCGCCGACCGCATCCGCCGCTTCTACAGGAAGCACTACGACCCGACCCACCTCGTGGTCGCCTGCGCGGGCAACGTCGACCACAACAAGGTCGTACGACAGGTCCGCGCCGCCTTCGAGAGCGCCGGCGCCCTCGATCGCCCCGACGCCACCCCGATCGCCCCGCGCGACGGCCGCCGCGCTCTGCGTACGGCCGGCCGCGTCGAGCTGATCGGCCGCAAGACCGAGCAGGCCCATGTCGTCCTCGGCATGCCCGGCCTCGCCCGCACCGACGAGCGCCGCTGGGCCCTGGGCGTCCTCAACACCGCGCTCGGCGGCGGCATGTCCTCCCGCCTCTTCCAGGAGGTCCGGGAGAAGCGGGGCCTCGCGTACAGCGTGTACTCGTACACGTCCGGCTTCGCCGACTGCGGCCTCTTCGGCGTGTACGCCGGCTGCCGGCCCTCCCAGGTGCACGACGTGCTCAAGATCTGCCGCGACGAGCTCGACCAGGTCGCCGAGCACGGGCTGCCGGACGACGAGATCGAGCGCGCCATCGGCCAGCTCCGCGGCTCCACGGTTCTCGGCCTGGAGGACACCGGCGCGATCATGAACCGCATCGGCAAGAGCGAGCTGTGCTGGGGCGAGCAGATGTCCGTCGACGAGATGCTGACCCGGATAGCCATGGTGACCCCGGACGAGATCCGTGCCGTGGCCCGCGAGATCCTGGGGCAGCGTCCGTCCCTGTCGGTGATCGGCCCGCTCAAGGACAAACAGGCGTCCCGTCTCCACGAAGCCGTCGCCTAACCCCAGTTAAGGAACCAAGCAATGAGCAAGTTGCGCGTGGCGGTCCTCGGTGCCAGGGGCCGCATCGGCTCCGAGGCCGTACGGGCCGTCGAGGCCGCCGAGGACATGGAACTGGTGGCCGCCCTGGGCCGGGGCGACAAGCTGCAGACCCTGGCCGAGACCGGCGCCCAGGTCGCCGTCGAACTGACCACCCCCGACTCGGTGATGGACAACCTCGACTTCTGCGTCCGCCACGGCATCCACGCGGTCGTCGGCACCACGGGCTGGACCGACGAACGCCTCGCGCGGCTGAAGGGCTGGCTGGACGGCTCCCCGGAGACCGGTGTGCTCATCGCGCCCAACTTCTCCATCGGTGCCGTCCTGAACATGAAGTTCGCGCAGATCGCCGCCCCCTACTTCGAGTCGGTGGAGGTCGTCGAACTGCACCACCCGAAGAAGGTCGACGCCCCCTCGGGCACCGCCACACGCACGGCCCAGCTCATCGCCGAGGCGCGGCGCGCGGCAGGCACGGCCCAGGCACCGGACGCCACGGAGACGGCTCTGGACGGCGCTCGCGGCGCGGACGTCGACGGCGTCCCCGTCCACTCCGTCCGGCTGCGCGGTCTGCTGGCCCACCAGGAGGTCCTCCTCGGCGGCGAGGGCGAGACCCTCACCATCCGCCACGACTCCCTGCACCACAGCAGCTTCATGCCGGGCATCCTGCTCGGCGCCCGCCGCGTGATGACGGCCCCGGGCATCACCTTCGGCCTCGAACATTTCCTCGACCTGGGCTGATCGGCCGGAATCGTCATGCGCGCGAAGCTCACCTACGCCGTCACGGCAGCCGTCCTGGTCGTCTACTTCGTCCTGGTCGGCAGCCGCGGGATCCTGCTCATAGAGACCGGCACCCCGGTCACGATCGCCTTCGGCGTCGCCGTGCTCGTCCTGCCGGGGATCGGCCTCTGGTTCCTGTGGAAGAACACCCAGTTCGTCCGCAAGGCCAACCAGCTCGCCGCCGAACTCGACGCCGAAGGGGGCCTGCCCGTCGACGAGTTGAAGCGCACCCCGAGCGGCCGCATCGACCGTGACTCGGCGGACGAGGTCTTCGCCCGGCGCAAGGAGGAGACCGAGGACGCCCCCGACGACTGGCGTACCTGGTTCCGCCTCGCCGTCGCCTACCACGACGCCCGCGACACCCCCCGGGCCCGCAAGGCGATGCAGCGCGCGATCGCCCTCCACGACGGCAGGCCGGCCCCGGCCGCCTGACTCCTCGCACCCGTTTCTCGTACACGCGTACGGGTGAGGGGCCGGTCCGCACCCGCGGACCGGCCCCTCACCCGTATGGCGGACTACGCGGCGCGCCCGTACTCCGCCGCCCACGCCTCGATCGTGTCGGCCGCCCGGTCGAAGGCCTCCGTACGCGCCAGGAAGTCGGCGTTGTGCGTGGTCATCAGCGGTGTCACATACTCCTGCACCCGGTCCGTGCGGACGAGGAGCAGCGCCTGCCCCTGCACGGACCGCGGCAGCCCGAGCCACCGCACCGGCTGCTGCACGGTACGCACCGAGACACTCGCCTGCCAGGACGCCGTACGGGTCCTGAAGAAGCCCACTTGTCGCACTCCCCGCGCGCTCACCCAGATGCCGACCCGCAGCAGCCGCAGGGCGCAGCCGATGACCAGCAGTGCCGCGCCGAAGCAGACGGCACCCGCCTGCGGCGTCTCGGCCGCCGCGATGATGACCGCCGCGACCAGCACGTACGAGGCGAGCAGCAGCAGGAGCGCTGCCGCGCCGACCCGCCACGGGCCGGGGCGGTAGGGGCGCCGCCAGCGGTCGCGGTCGTCGAAGGGCAGCGCTTCGTCCACCGTCTGGTCGAAGGCGCGGTCGGCGGTCAGGAAGGGCAGGGGCACGGCTGATCCTCACTCAATCCACGCACAGGTTTCGCCGGGTGAGGCTACAGAGCCGGACCCCTCCTCACCACTTCCGGGCGTCCGACAGGGGCACAAGGGGGTGCAACTCGGGCCAACCGGCCCCTCGCCGGTCCCGGGCCGTAGAGTGGGCGCCGCCCGAGAGCAGCAATGGGAAGGACCCTCCGAGCCGTGACCGACACCCCCGCCGACGATCTCAAGCCCAGCTTCCGCAGCGATGTCAACGTCGAGTTGGTGAAGCACAGCGCGGCCGACTCGGACGTCCTGTGGGCCGCCCGCGTCTCCACCGCCGGCGAACAGTCCCTGGAGGAGCTGACGAAGGACCCCGAGCGCTCCAAGGGCCTCATCAACTTCCTCATGCGGGACCGGCACGGCAGCCCCTTCGAGCACAACTCGATGACCTTCTTCATCAGCGCCCCGATCTTCGTCTTCCGCGAGTTCATGCGCCACCGGGTCGGCTGGTCGTACAACGAGGAGTCCGGGAGGTACAGGGAGCTCCAGCCCCACTTCTACGTCCCCGACGAGGCCCGCAAGCTCGTCCAGGAGGGCCGTCCCGGCAAGTACGTCTTCGTGGAGGGCACCCAGGCGCAGCAGGAGCTGGTCGGGCGGGTCATGGAGGACTCGTACGTCCACGCGTACGAGGCGTACCAGGAGATGCTTGCCGCCGGGGTGGCCCGTGAGGTCGCCCGCGCGGTGCTCCCGGTCGGGCTCTTCTCCTCGATGTACGCCACCTGCAACGCCCGCTCGCTGATGCACTTCCTCGGACTGCGCACCCAGCACGAGCTCGCGAAGGTGCCGTCCTTCCCGCAGCGGGAGATCGAGATGGTCGGCGAGAAGATGGAGGCGGAGTGGGCGAAGCTCATGCCGCTCACGCACGCCGCGTTCAACATGAACGGCCGGGTCGCGCCGTAGCGGACCGCCGACTTTCGGCCAGGCACAGATGTACGGGTCAGCCGAGCGAAGTGTCCGTATTGCGGCATTTCGCGAAGTTCATCTAGCCTGATCAAACGGACCCGGCACTGCTTGAACCCCCGAGCAGGCAGTGCCGGGCTCCGCATTTGTCCTGACTTTTCCCGCCCCCCGAGGGCAGACCGTGCCCTGAGCAGCGAGTAGCGTGTTACCCATGGCTCCGACCTCGACTCCGCAGACCCCCTTCGGGCGGGTCCTCACCGCCATGGTCACGCCCTTCACGGCGGACGGCGCACTCGACCTCGACGGCGCGCAGCGGCTCGCCACCCACCTGGTGGACGCAGGCAACGACGGCCTGGTCATCAACGGCACCACCGGGGAGTCCCCCACCACCAGTGACGCGGAGAAATCGGACCTGGTACGAGTCGTCCTCGAAGCCGTCGGCGACCGCGCGCACATCATCGCCGGCGTCGGCACGAACGACACCCAGCACAGCAAGGAGCTCGCCCGCGCCGCCGAGAAGGTCGGCGCCCACGGCCTCCTCGTCGTCACGCCGTACTACAACAAGCCCCCGCAGGAGGGCCTGTACCGCCACTTCAAGGCGATCGCCGACGCGGCCGACCTGCCGGTCATGCTCTACGACATCCCGGGCCGCAGCGGCGTCCCGATCGACACCGAGACGATCGTCCGGCTCGCCGAGCACCCGCGCATCGTCGCCAACAAGGACGCCAAGGGCGACCTCGGCCGCGCCAGCTGGGCCATCGCCCGCTCCGGCCTCGCCTGGTACTCCGGCGACGACATGCTGAACCTCCCGCTGCTCTCCGTGGGCGCGGTCGGCTTCGTCTCGGTCGTCGGCCATGTCGTCACCCCCGAGCTGCGCGCCCTCGTCGAGGCGTACGTCTCCGGTGACGTCCAGAAGGCCACCGAGATCCACCAGAAGCTGCTCCCGGTCTTCACCGGCATGTTCCGCACCCAGGGCGTGATGACCACCAAGGCGGCGCTCGCCCTCCAGGGTCTGCCCGCCGGACCGCTGCGCGCCCCCATGGTGGAACTTTCGCCCGAGGAGACGGCCCAGCTCAAGATCGATCTTGGTGCCGGCGGGGTACAGCTCTAGCACCGGACTTCGTACGACGCGACAACCAGACTTCACAACTGAATAGGCAGGACGAAAGCGCCTGCGTCCACATCCACAACTGCTTTTGCACGAACGTCATGCGCGCCACGTGCCACAGAGGTACGTGGCGCGCATGGTTGAGGAGAGTCTTTTGAGTCATCCGCATCCTGAACTCGGCCCGCCGCCGCCCCTTCCCGAGGGCGGCCTGCGGGTCACCCCGCTGGGCGGCCTCGGCGAAATCGGCCGCAACATGACCGTCTTCGAGTACGGCGGCCGTCTGCTGATCGTCGACTGCGGGGTGCTCTTCCCCGAGGAGGAGCAGCCCGGAATCGACCTGATCCTGCCGGACTTCTCGTCCGTCAGGGACCGCCTCGACGACATCGAGGGCATCGTCCTCACGCACGGCCACGAGGACCACATCGGAGCGGTCCCGTACCTGCTCCGCGAGAAGCCCGACATCCCGCTGATCGGCTCCAAGCTGACCCTCGCGCTCATCGAGGCCAAGCTCCAGGAGCACCGCATCCGCCCGTACACCCTTGAGGTGGTCGAGGGGAACCGCGAGCGCATCGGCCCCTTCGACTGCGAGTTCGTCGCGGTCAACCACTCCATCCCGGACGCGCTCGCCGTGGCCATCCGCACCCCCGCGGGCATGGTGGTCCACACGGGCGACTTCAAGATGGACCAGCTCCCGCTGGACAACCGCCTCACGGATCTGCACGCGTTCGCACGGCTGAGCGAGGAGGGCATCGACCTCCTCCTCTCCGACTCCACGAACGCCGAGGTCCCGGGGTTCGTCCCGCCCGAGCGGGACATCTCCAGCGTGCTGCGCCAGGTCTTCGCGGGCGCCAGCAAGCGGATCATCGTGGCGAGCTTCGCCAGCCACATCCACCGCATCCAGCAGATCCTCGACGCCGCCCACGAGTACGGCCGTCGGGTCGCCTTCGTCGGCCGCTCGATGGTCCGGAACATGGGCATCGCCAGGGACCTGGGCTATCTCAAGGTCCCGCCGGGCCTGGTGGTGGACGTCAAGACACTCGACGACCTGCCGGACCACGAGATCGTCCTCGTGTGTACGGGGTCGCAGGGCGAGCCGATGGCTGCCCTGTCCCGCATGGCGAACCGGGACCACCAGATCCGTATCGTCCAGGGCGACACGGTGATCCTGGCCTCGTCCCTGATCCCCGGCAACGAGAACGCTGTCTACCGCGTCATCAACGGCCTGACCCGCTGGGGCGCCAACGTCGTCCACAAGGGCAACGCCAAGGTCCATGTCTCCGGACACGCCTCGGCCGGCGAGCTGCTGTACTTCTACAACATCTGCCGCCCGAAGAACCTGATGCCGGTGCACGGCGAATGGCGCCACCTGCGCGCCAACGCCGAACTGGGCGCCCTGACAGGTGTACCGCACGACCGCATCGTCATCGCCGAGGACGGCGTGGTCGTCGACCTCATCGAGGGCAAGGCCAAGATCTCCGGCAAGGTCCAGGCCGGTTACGTGTACGTCGACGGCCTCTCGGTCGGTCTCGGTGAGCCGGCCCTGAAGGACCGGCGGATCCTGGGCGACGAGGGCATCATCTCGGTCTTCGTCGTCGTGGACTCCTCCACCGGCAAGATCACCGGCGGTCCGCACATCCAGGCCCGCGGCTCCGGCATCGAGGACTCCGCGTTCGGCGCGGTCGTCCCGCGGATCACCGAGGTCCTGGAGCGTTCCGCGCAGGACGGGGTCGTCGAGCCCCACCAGCTGCAACAGCTCATCCGCCGCACTCTCGGCAAGTGGGTCTCCGACACCTACCGGCGCAGGCCGATGATCCTGCCTGTGGTGGTTGAGGTCTGACCCTCCGTCAGTGCCCACCTGGAGCGGGGCTCCTCGATTTGCATCGGGGCGCCCCGCTCCAGTACGTTTACGGCTCCGCCCAGGGGGGAACCCGACGCAACTACGCGTCAGGAGCCACCCGGACCGGGCGGAAATTCCGACTCAGAACCTCTGATAAAGTCGGAGTCGCCGGAAAGGGAAACGCGGAAGCGGAAACCTGGAAAGCACCGAGGAAATCGGATCGGAGAACGGTCTGATAGAGTCGGAAACGCAAGACAGCAAGACCGAAGGGAAACTGCCCGGAGGAAAGCCCGAGAGTCACTCGGGTGAGTACAAAGGAAGCGTCCGTTCCTTGAGAACTCAACAGCGTGCCAAAAATCAACGCCAGATATGTTGATACCCCGTTCCCGGCCGGGTCA